>OMSH01000017.1 GCA_900313715.1 uncultured Prevotellaceae bacterium | reverse complement strand
TCACTGCCAGCACGAAGGCAAGAATTATTCCAAAATTGATTTTCTTCATAAATACGTTTCAATTTAATGATTACAATGGAATATTGCCATGCTTCTTAGCTGGAGTGGTCTGACGCTTGTTCTTCAATTGCTCCAGAGCGCGGATGATGCGGAAGCGAGTGTTACGAGGCTCAATCACATCGTCAATGTAGCCATAAGAAGCTGCATTGTAAGGATTAGCAAACAACTTCTGGTATTCAGCTTCCTTCTCTGCGAGGAATGCCTTAGGATCTTCTTTCTCCTTTGCTTCCTTTGCAAACAACACTGCTACAGCACCTGCAGCACCCATCACAGCAATCTCAGCAGTAGGCCAAGCGTAGTTGATATCAGCACGCAACTGCTTGCAACCCATTACGATGTGAGAACCACCATAACTCTTGCGCAGGGTAACGGTTACTTTTGGAACTGTAGCCTCTCCGTATGCATATAGCAACTTGGCGCCATGCAGAATCACACCATTGTACTCCTGACCGGTACCTGGCAAAAATCCAGGAACGTCAACAAGTGTTACCAATGGGATGTTGAATGCGTCGCAAAAACGAACGAAGCGAGCACCCTTACGAGAAGCGTTGCAGTCGAGTACACCTGCCATCATCTTTGGTTGGTTAGCTACTACACCTACTGACTGGCCATTCATACGAGCGAAACCTACAATGATGTTCTTAGCATAGTTCTTGTGAACTTCCAGGAACTCACCGTTATCAACAATAGCACCAATCACCTCATACATGTCGTATGCGTGGTTAGGATTGTCAGGAATAATCTCGTTTAAAGAATCTTCAATACGGTCGATTGGGTCATTGCAAGCCTTGCGTGGAGCCTCTTCCATATTGTTCTGCGGAATGTAGCTAATAAGGTTGCGAATCAATGCCAAAGCGTCTTCCTCGGTAGAAGCGGTGAAGTGAGTAACACCTGACTTGGAAGAGTGAACGCTTGCACCACCCAGATTCTCCTCGTTTACATCCTCACCGGTAACGGTCTTTACCACCTTGGGACCAGTAAGGAACATGTATGAAGTACCTTCCATCATGATGGTGAAGTCAGTCAGTGCAGGAGAGTAAACGGCACCGCCTGCGCAAGGACCAAAAATACCGGAAATCTGTGGAATAACACCAGACGCCAGGATGTTGCGCTCGAAAATCTCTGAATAGCCAGCCAAAGCGTTAACTGCCTCTTGGATACGAGCACCACCAGAGTCATTGATACCGATGCAAGGAGCGCCCATACGCATAGCAAGATCCATTACCTTGCAGATTTTCTGTGCCATTGTCTCTGACAGAGAACCACCAAATACGGTGAAGTCCTGTGCAAAGACATAAACAAGACGGCCGTCGATGGTACCGCAACCGGTTACGACGCCGTCGCCCAGGAAGTGCTTCTTCTCCTGACCAAAGTTGGTGCAACGATGCTGCACAAACATGTCGATTTCCTCGAAGCTACCTTCATCCAACAGCATAGTGATGCGCTCACGTGCTGTGTACTTACCTTTAGCGTGCTGCTTTTCGATAGCTTTTTCGCCACCGCCGAGACGAGCCTTAGCACGAAGCTCGATCAGTTCTTTAATCTTTTCAACCTGATTACTCATTGTATTGTAACGATTATGATTATTTATTCGGGTTTTCACAAAGTTCGGTCAGCACGGCAGCTGTTGATTTTGGGTGCAGGAACGCGATGTTCAGACCTTCAGCACCCTTGCGAGGAGCTTTGTCAATCAAGGCGATGCCCAGACCTTCAGCCTCTGCCAATGCGTTTGCTACGCCATCTTCTACACAGAATGCCAAATGATGCATGCCACCACGGCCACCGTTCTTCTCTATAAACTTCGCGATGGTGCTCTCAGGGCTAGTTGGCTCCAACAACTCCAGCTTCACTTCGCCAACCTTCAGGAAGGCAGTCTTGACCTTTTGGTCTTCTACAACCTCAATGTTGTAGCATTTCAATCCTAAAACATTCTCGAAATAGGGGAGAGCTTTTTCAATGCTGGGAACTGCGATGCCCAGATGCTCAATGTGTGAAATTTTCATTTGTTTATTTGTTTAAAAAATTAGTATTTTCCTATTTGACTGCAAAGTTACACAATTCTATTTATAGTAGAAAATTTTTTAGCCCTAATTGTAGTCAAAAATTATACAAATTGCATTATCTTTGCCCAATAATTTATAATAGAAGGAAATAGAATGTCAGAATTAGCTCCTTTGATAGCCGACCTGGCACTAATACTGCTATGTGCGGGTGTGATGACCTTGCTCTTTAAGAAACTTAAACAGCCATTAGTGTTGGGTTATATTGTGGCAGGATTTTTGGCCAGTCCGCACCTTAGTTATACTCCCTCTGTTGTGGATAATGAGAGTGTGCATGTGTGGGCTGACATAGGCGTTATATTCCTCTTGTTTGCCTTGGGATTGGAATTTAGTTTCAAGAAAATTGTCAAGGTAGGTGGCTCTGCCGTTATAGCTGCCTGTACCATCATCTTCTGTATGATTTTCTTGGGGATAAGTGTGGGTTCACTCTTCGGATGGAGTCGAATGGACTGCCTGTTTCTTGGTGGTATGTTGGCCATGTCATCTACTACCATTATTTACAAAGCCTTTGCAGACCTCGATCTTTTCAATAAACAATTTACCCAATTGGTGATGAGTATCCTCATCCTTGAGGATATCCTGGCCATTGTACTCATGGTGTTGTTGTCAACTATGGCTGTCAGCAACAATGTTGAAGGACTGGAATTGTTGCTCAGCATAGGTAAGCTAGGCTTCTTTCTCATTCTGTGGTTTGTGGTGGGCATTTGGTTAATACCTTTGCTGTTACGGAAAACACGTAAGTTGATGAGTGATGAAACCTTGTTGATTGTCTCATTGGCTATGTGTTTTTTTATGGTGGTGATAGCCGCCCAAACAGGTTTCTCTGCAGCATTTGGCGCTTTCATTATGGGCTCCATATTGGCAGAGACGGTTGAAGCAGAGCATATTGACCATTTGGTAAAACCTGTGAAAGACCTTTTTGGCGCCATCTTTTTCGTGTCGGTTGGTATGATGGTCGATCCTTCGATGATTGTAGAATATGCTGTCCCCATTCTTGTAATTACAATTACTATTCTGTTGGGACAGAGTATATTCGGTTCTATGGGTGTGCTGCTCTCTGGTCAAACGTTGAAGACTTCCATGCAGTGTGGCTTCAGTTTGACACAGATAGGTGAGTTTGCCTTTATTATCGCATCCTTAGGGGTGTCGTTGGGCGTAACCAGCGATTTCTTGTATCCTATTGTGGTAGCCGTTTCGGTCATTACCACCTTCTTAACACCCTATATGATACGTTTAGCAGAACCTGCTTCTAACGTCGTTGAGTCCCACTTGCCAGAGAAGTGGAGAAAAACATTAGATCATTATGCATCAGGTACGCGTAATGTCAATCATGACAGCGATTGGAAGCGATTCTTGATGAACATTATTCGTAATACGGTCATATATACCATTGTATGCGTGGCCATCGTGACCATCTTTCTTAACTTTGTGCAGCCGTTTGTGACGGGTATCATTCCAGGCTTTTGGGGCAACTTGTTGGTGACTGTGGCTACCATTATGTTTTTGGCTCCTTTGCTGCGTGCCATTATGGTCAAAGGCAATCACAGCGAAGAGTTTGTTTCCCTTTGGCAGGATACAAAGAACCATGCTCTGTTGTTAATGACTGTAATAGTCAGGGTGCTGATAGCCATAACTTTTCTGATGTTTGTTATTTCATCACTTTTTGAAGTTTCAGCTGCTATTTTGTTTGCTTTGGCATTGGTTTTAGTCATTGGTATTATTATATCTCGAAACCTAAAGCATCAGACAAACATTATTGAGAATGTCTTTGTCAAGAACCTGCGCTCGCGTGAGGTGAAAGCAGAATACTTAGGTACAAAGAAACCTGACTATGCTGGTAGGTTGATGTCGAAAGATATACACTTGGCAGACTTTGAGGTGCCCGCTGAAGTAGAGTGGGTGGGCAGTACCCTGAAGGATCTCAATTTTGGGAAGCTCTATGGGGTGCATGTTGTGTCTATTTTGCGAGGTAAGAAACGCATTAATATTCCGAAAGCCAATGACCGCGTTTATCCCAACGATCGCATACAGGTGATTGGCACTGATGCTGATTTGGCGAAGTTCCGAAAGGTGCTCATTCCTACTATGGAGTTTGAGGAGGATCTTTATGAACGAGGTGAGATGATATTGCGTCAGTTTGTGATTGATGAGAATTCTCCGTTCTTGGGCAAGAATATGATAGACAGCGGCATTCGCAATCACTATCATTGTATGATTGTGGGTGTGGAGCGAGGATCTGATGATCTGCATGCTGCAAATCCACATGAGCTGTTCCAGTTTGGCGATGTGGTGTGGATTGTAGGAGAGAGAGCTGCTGTACATTCTGTGGTTAGTGGAGGATATGCTATTTCGTACGATTAAAAATAAGAATATATGATGGAAAAAGTACAGTGGGGATTTATAGGCTGTGGTGAAGTTACTAAGTATAAGAGTGGACCTGCATTTCAGAAGATTAACAATTCCGAAGTTGTGGCCGTGATGAGCCGCGATTTGAATAAAGCTAAGGACTATGCCCAAGAAAGAGGTATATCCAAGTGGTATGACGATGCGTCGGAATTGGTGAATGATCCCCTTGTTAATGCTGTTTACATTGCCACCCCTCCTTCTTCTCACGCCACCTATGCCATTATGGCCATGAAGGCTGGTAAGCCTGTATATATTGAAAAACCTATGGCAGTGACCTATGAAGAGTGTTGTCGCATCAATCGGATTTCGGAAGAGGTGGGTGTGCCATGTTTCGTAGCGTATTATCGTCGATATCTCCCTTATTTCCAGAAAGTGAAGCAACTGGTTGAAGATGGAACTATTGGTAATATAGCCAACATACAGATTCGTTTTGCGGTCCCCCCTCGTGACCTTGACTTTAGCGGAATACAACCTTGGAGACTGCAACCTGATATCGCTGGTGGTGGTTACTTCTATGATTTGGCCCCTCATCAGTTGGATATGATTCAGTATATCTTCGGTATCATTGTCGAGGCAGCTGGCTATAAGGCCAATCGTGGAGGACTTTATCAGGTAGAGGACTCGCTGAGTGCTTGTTTTCAGTTTGAGAGCGGTTTGGTGGGCAGTGGTTCATGGTGCTTTGTAGCGCAGGAGTCGGCACGTGAGGATCGTGTTGTTGTGATAGGGGATAAAGGCACCATCAGTTTCTCGATTTATACTTATGAGCCCATTAGACTTTATTCAGAAGGCAAATGTGAGGAAATATTAGTAGAGAATCCTACCTATGTTCAGCAGCCTATTATTCAAGCTGTTGTTGACCATTTGTTAGATCATAAAGTTTGTACTTGTGATGGCGAGAGTGCTACGCTTACCAACTGGGTAATGGATAAAATACTTGGTAAGATATAACAAAAACTGGCTGCATTTTGCAGCCAGTTTTTTATTCGTCTTCATCATCTTCATCGTCCTCCTCATTGAAATCGAAGTCACCCCAAAAGACAGGATCTGTAAAGTCTTCCAGTTCACGACGTTCTTTCTTAGTGGGTCGCCCTGTCCCTTTGGCACGATTAATAAAACCGCTTATTTTGCTTACCTCCAAAAGTTCCAGTTGGTCGGGTGCTGTTACGTTTTCAATCATGCTAGGCACCAACTTTGCCCCCACACGTTTTTCGATGGCCTGTAGCACTTTAAACGACCAAGTAATAGGAGGCTTCTTTACACTCACCACGTCTCCTTCTTTAACTGTATGGGCAGGCTTGGCTTGTGTACCGTTCAGCAATACACGTCCTTTCTTGCAAGCTTCAGCTGCTATCGACCTTGTCTTGTAGATACGCACAGCCCATAACCATTTATCTATTCTTGCAATTCCCATCGCTATTTTTTATTAAACTGGTTCATGGTAATGTTGATTCCTGCCAGACAGAAACTCTTGATCATTTCGCACGCCACGTCTATGCGGTCTGGCAAGATTTTCTGGTCTTCCGCATCGAACTTACCCAATACAAAGTCAACTTGCCCACCTCGAGGAAACTCGTTTCCGATGCCAAAACGTAATCTTGCGTATGCTTGGGTACCCAATATGTCGGCAATGTGTTTTAGTCCGTTATGCCCAGCATCGCTACCTTTGGGTTTCAGTCGCAGTTCACCCACAGGCAATGCCAAATCATCTACAACCACCAGCAGGTTTTCCAAGACAATGTTTTCTTCCTTCATCCAGTAGCGTACGGCATTGCCACTCAGGTTCATGAATGTCGATGGCTTTAACAATACTATTTGTCTGCCTTTGATTGTAACACGGTTCACGAAGCCATACCTGCGATCTTCCCATGCAGGAGCATTGTTCTTTTCGGCAAACCTGTCCACTACCATAAAGCCCATGTTATGACGGGTTTTATGATATTCAGGGCCAACGTTTCCTAAGCCAACTACTAGATACTTTATCATGTTGTCGGTTGCCTGTGGCTCAGTGTGTTTGCCAAAGCCCAACAGGCGAAATATACTCCACATTATTGTAAAAAAAAGCGGATTGATGCCTCACGCAGGGTGGTGCGCCAATCCGCAATGTTAGTCCTTATAGGTTCTGTCCTTTGATTACTGAGCAGCTGCAGCATCCTTTGACTGACGGGTTGCAGCAACCATGCATACAACAGCGGTCTGAGGATTGATCAGTTCGAGGTTTTCGTAACTTAGGTCGGCAACCTTCTTAGCTTTACCCAACCCCATGTCTGTAACATCAACAGTCAGGATTTCAGGGATGTTAGTATAGATAGCCTTTACCTTCAGTGTACGCATCAGCTGACGCATCTTACCACCAGCTTTCACACCCACTGCTAAGCCTTGCAGTTTCAGAGGAACTTCCATTACAATGGGCTTCTTTTCGTTAATCTCCAGAAAGTCCATGTGCAGAATGGTATCCTTTACGGGGTGGAACTGAATCTCACGAACGATAGCAGTATGAGCCTCACCGTCAATAGTCAGGTTTACATAGTGGATGTCAGGAGTGTACACCAACTTGCGAACATCTGAGTTCTTTATGCTGAAGTTTACATTTTTCTCGCCACCGTAAAGTACGCATGGAATCATAGCTTCTCTACGCATGGCCTTCAATACCTTCTGCTGCTCAGAAGAACGCTCAGCAATGGTTCTTACAGAACCTGTTAAATCAAAACTTTTCATCTTTAATTCTTTTAATGTGTTACTCTAAAATTAAGTTGTTTTTGCTTAATTCACCATCACACGGTGTGTGCCTAAACACACAATGATTGCAAAAAAGCGGTGCAAAGGTACAACTCTTTTCTGAATTCTCAAAATATCTTTCTTAAAAATCGATGTCAATTTTTAAAGGTTCATTCAAAGCAGCCGAATCAGTACCCTTTGACTCCTCAGCTTTCTCTGTTGGAGCAAGAGCTTCGTATGGTTGACGCTCCTTGATGAAGGCCACTGCCTCATTTAGGCTATTGCAGAACTTGTCGAAGTCCTCCTTATATAAAAAAATCTTATGTTTTTCATAGCTCACCTGAGCATCCTCACCCTCGCCAGTAACGATTTTCTTACTCTCGGTAATAGCAAGAAATAATTCATCTTTACGGCTTTTCTTAACATCCATGTAATAGATTCTCTTGCCGGCCTTCACCGATTGAGAATACACAATCTCCTTGTCGCCGTTTTCAACAGCACTTTTTTTCTTGAATTCTTCCATTTTATTTAGTTTTAGTATGACTAATCTTAATTACAGCCCAAAGTTGGTCATTTTTTTTTATCTAACCAAGAAAAAATGAGAGTTTATGAGGTTACGATAAAAAAAATGCATACCTTTGCACTTGATTTGTAATTGAAGAATTATAATTTTATATGATAAACAGAGTTCTTATCCGATTGAAGATTATCCAGATTGTATATGCTTACTATCAAAATGGTAGTAACAATTTGGATGCTGCTGAGAAAGAGTTGCTTTTTAGTATTTCTAAAGCTTACGACCTTTATAACTATTTGCTGTTGCTGATGGTTGATCTAACCGAATGTGCTGCAAAACGCATCGAGAATGCCAAACTGAAGAAATTAGCTACTGCTGATGATTTGAATCCCAATATGCGGTTTGTAAACAACAAGTTTATTGCCCAGTTGCAGAACAATAAGATGCTGATTGAATATCAAGAACGTCAGAAACGCTCTTGGTTGACTGACCACGAGGAATTTACCAAGCAACTTTTGGATAAGATTCTTGAATCTGATATCTATAAGGAATATATGGCCAAGACGGAAACCTCTTATATTGAAGACCGTGAGTTTTGGCGTATGCTCTATAAAACATTTATCAATAAGAGTGTCGAGTTGGAAGATTTGCTTGAAGAGATGAGCTTGTATTGGAACGATGACAAAGAGATTGTTGATACTTTCGTGCTGAAGACCATCAATCGTTTTGATAGTAAGCAGGGTGTTGACCAGCAGTTGCTTCCGGAGTATAAGGACGAGGAAGACCGAACATATGCTGTTCGTTTGTTGCGCCGTTCTGTACTCAACTGTGACGAATATCGTCGTTTGGTGAGTGACAATACCCGTAATTGGGACATTAACCGTGTTGCATTTATGGATGTGGTAATCATGCAGGTGGCATTGGCCGAGATTCTAAGTTTTTCTAACATCCCTGTCAGTGTATCACTAAATGAGTATGTGGAAATTGCCAAATACTACAGTACCCCCAAAAGTGGTTCGTTTGTCAATGGCACCTTGGATGGGATTGTGAAGAAGCTTCGTAAAGAAGGTAAGTTAACAAAGAATTAATATTAATAATTAGTGAATATGAATGTAATGTTACAAGCTCCCGCAGCGGGAATGGATTCATCCATGATGTGGATCATGCTTATCCTGATGTTCGTCATCATGTATTTCTTTATGATCCGTCCACAAAACAAGAAACAGAAAGAAATTGCTCAATTCCGCAGATCATTGCAGGTCGGTCAGTCTGTTATCACAGCTGGTGGTATTCATGGAATTGTCAAGGAAATTAATGACAATGATGTGATGCTTGAGATTGACCGCAATGTCAAGGTGCGTGTAGATAAGAACTCTATCTTTGCTGCTGCTGCCGATGCTAATGCAAACGCTACCCAGACGAAGTAATTATCCTTGAAAGAACGTTTTTGGCATATTATACGAAAAGTGAGGAATTTCTTGCTCAGTAAAAGCAGCAAGGAACTTTTCACTTTTCTATTTTTCTTAGTGATTGCTGCCCTGTTCTGGTTGGAGCAGACGCTTGACCGTGAATATGAGATAGAGGTCAAGGTACCCCTGAAATTGAAGAACGTTCCAGAGAACATTGTCATAACTTCAGATTTTCCGGAAGATTTGCTTGTCACTATACGCGATAAGGGCAACACATTGCTCAACTATCAGCTTACCAAACGTTTCTATCCCATCAATGTCGATTTTGCCGAACATCAGAATCGCCGTCATCATGTTTCACTGTTGAGCAACAACTACAACAAGGCCATTGTGGCTCAGTTGGCCAGCTCTACTGCTGTATCGGCAATAAAACCTGATACTATTGACTATTATTATTCCGAGGGAAAGTCGAAGAAAGTGCCAGTGAGATTGCAGGGTAGGGTGTCTCCCGGTCAGCAGTACTACATCAGTGACACCATCTTTAATCCTACCCAGGTTACAGTCTATGCTCCTCAAGGAGCGCTTGATACCGTCAAGGCGGCCTATACCAAGTTTGTCGAGGAGACGCAGATAGAAGACACTTTGCGTCGTCAAGTCGAACTGGTGGGTAGTAGGGGGGTGAAGTTTGTCCCTGATGTGGTAGAACTTGTCTTGCCTGTAGATATTTATACAGAGAAGTCGGTCGAGGTACCAATCGAAGGAGTTAATTTCCCGGCAGGAAAAACCTTGCGTGCGTTTCCTTCAAAAGTGAAGGTTACCTTTCATGTTGGACTGAGCAAGTATCTTGATATCAAACCAGATGATTTTCGTGTATTAGTGAGCTATGAAGAGCTTCGTAAGCTTGAAGGGGAGAAGTATCAGGTCAAACTCAAGAAACAACCACAAGGTGTGAGTCAAGTGCGTATCTATCCTTCCCAAATAGATTTCTTGATTGAAAATGTTACCAAAGATGAGGCCGATTAGGTTAGGCATCACTGGCGGGATAGGTAGCGGCAAGAGCGTTGTGGCTCGTGTGTTACAGACGCTTGGCATACCAGTTTTTGACTGCGATGCCGAGTCTAAACAACTTACAGTAGTTCACCCATTTATCCGCCGTCAACTCGTAGCGTTGGTTGGGACAGAGGTATATCAAGGAAACACACTTAATAAAGCCTATTTAGCCAACTATCTGTTTTCTTCACCTGAGCATGTGCAACAGATTAACGGAATCATTCACCCCGTACTGAAAGATTATTTCTTGCAATGGGTTAGTAAGCAGTCCGCGAAGTTTGTGGCCATCGAGTCGGCTATCCTCATTGAGGCAGGATATGATGATGTGATAGATCATGTCGTGATGGTATCAGCCCCCTTAGAAATGCGCATTACCCGATCCGTGCAACGTGACGGAGTTCCCAGAAGTGCCATTGAGAAGCGTATCCGACAACAGATGGATGACGAGAAAAAACGTCGCTGCTGTCAGTTTGTTATCGTGAATGATGGAGTGACCCCTGTCATTCCGCAGGTTTTGGAAATAATTAACACATTATCTCAAAAATAATGCGTATCTTCGCAACGTAAATAACAATAAACAATAAGAATTATGTTGAAATCCATTTTATCTATTTCTGGTAAGCCAGGTCTTTATAAGCTGGTTTCACAGGGTAAGAATATGCTTATCGTTGAATCATTGTTAGATGGCCGTCGCTCACCTGCCTATGGAAATGATAAGATTGTATCATTAGGCGACATCTCCATGTATACTAATGCCGATGACGTCCCTCTTCGCCAAGTACTGAAGAATATATTTGAAAAAGAAAAAGGTGCCGATGTGTCTATGGATAGTAAGAAGGCCAATAACGCAGAGTTGGCAGCCTATCTCGAGCAAGTGCTTCCGGATTACGATCGCGACCGTGTGCATCCTAACGATATCCGCAAACTTATCAGCTGGTACAATATACTGGTAAAGAGTGGTAACACAGACTTTGAGGAAAAGGCGGAAGAGTCTGCCGCAGAAAACGCACAGACTGAGTAACCCATTGCAGTTGACGTTGGTCATATGCCAGCCTATATCACGTAGAAAAGAATTCATATAGGCTTACATATTATTCATAAAAAGAACGGAGAGCTTCACAGCTCTCCGTTATTATTTGTAAGTTATTTGCATTCAAAATAATCAAGCAAGCTCGATCTGCTGATCCAGCAGCTTCTGCAGCTTGCTTTTCAACACTTGGCACATGGCGCCATTACCCATTCTCTGATAACGGTCAATGCTATACTTCAGCATTGAAATAGTGTTTGCATTCTTAGTCATATTAACCTCCTTCTTTAGGTCTTTGCTCTCACCAAAGACTGGTTAAACAATCTTTTTTTTGTCTCTCTATAATACCTACTATTTATTACACGTTACATAAGCCGTGCAGTCTATTTTCGCTTTTGACGATGCAAAGATACGAACTATTTTTGATAAAAACATGCTTTCCAACATAAAAATTACAAATTTTAACCAAACGGTGGTAATAATAATAGAGTAGGTATATTGCTAAAACAAGGAAAAACAATTATCTTTGCCAAATAGATATTGAAAGTTAAACATGTTAAAAAACAATTATTATGAGCGAGATTTTGAAAGAGAGATTATCTGACGATTTGTTGGAAGGTGCCACTGGTGGTGCTAGATTGCGAGTTGTAATAAAAAACAAGCAAACTGGCTCGGTTACAGAGAAAATTGTCTCTACTGGGGTAGTTAAAAAACCAAAATATTAGTGTTTTTGCTTATATTCTTGATTGACTTAAATCAATAGAACGAATGATTATAGGAATACCTAAAGAAATCAAGAACAACGAAAATCGTGTTGGCATGACCCCTATGGGGGTTGCCGAGTTGGTGCGTCGCTGTCATAAAGTGGTGGTGCAGCATTCTGCTGGCGAAAACAGCGGCTTTTCTGATGATGAGTACGTTAAGGCTGGAGCTATGATATTGCCATCAATCGATGATGTGTATGCGACCTCTGATATGATTGTGAAGGTAAAAGAACCTATTGCACCTGAATACAATTTGGTGAAAAATAATCAAGTACTATTTACCTATTTTCATTTTGCAGCTGACGAAGAACTGACACGTGCTATGATGGAGCGCAAAGCCGTGTGCATTGCATACGAGACTGTAGAGCGTGGCGATCATAGTTTGCCGTTGCTGATACCTATGAGCGAGGTGGCAGGTAAGATGGCTGTACAAGAAGGTGCTACCTATCTTAAGAAAATTCATGGTGGCAAGGGCGTATTGTTGGGAGGCGTTTCTGGAGTGAAGCCAGGCAAGGTGTTGGTGTTGGGTGGCGGAAGAGTAGGGCGTAATGCGGCAATTGTGGCAGCTGGCATGGGTGCCGAAGTTACCATTGCTGATGTAAGCCTTGATTGTCTGCGTTATCTTGATAGTATCATGCCTGCTAATGTGCACACCATGTATGCTTCCCGCATGCAGATTGAACGTGAGTTGCACGATGTGGATTTGGTAATTGGTTCTGTGCTGATACCAGGTGATAAGACACCTCACCTCATTACACGAGATATGCTTAGTTTGATGCAGCCTGGCACCGTGTTGGTTGATGTGGCCATCGACCAAGGTGGATGCTTTGAAACCAGTCGTCCCACCACGCATAGCGACCCTGTGTACATCGTCGATGGCATTGTACACTATGCTGTAGCCAATATTCCTGGTGCAGTAAGCCGCACCTCTACCCTTGCCCTTACCAATGCCACACAGCCTTACACTTTGGCTTTGGCAGACAAGGGCTGGAAGCAAGCATGTAAAGACGATGCATCACTGCTGAAAGGCTTGAATATGGTGGGTGGCAAGGTCACCTATAAGGCTGTAGCCGATTGCTTTGGTATCGAATATACTCCTGCCGAGCAGGTTTTGTAACATAGCGTTTTTATTAATAACAACAAGCCCGATAAGATTACCTTACCGGGTTTTGTTGTCTTATAAATAGATAGGAGTAAATTACTGACGCTTGCAACAAAGCAATCTTCAACTACAAGTGCCATACAAGTACTGATAACATTGTTTTTTTAGCATACAGGATTGTCTCTCTTTGTTGGGCAATACTATTTTTTTTTAAGAACGAAAGCTGTGCCAAATAAATAGTGCAACTTTTTGGGGGAAAGAAAAGATAAAATAGGTAAGAATTTATGCAATTCTGATATCCCGATGAATGTTTTTTGTAGTACCTTTGTAAATATAAAGAAGTATAATCATGACAGTACAAGAATTTAGAGACTATATGGCATCAGGCAAGCCCATTGAGGGTGGCTCAGAGTTGCACATGATGTTCCACAAGTTATCGCAAGAGGCTTTGCAGATTACAGCTGAAATTAACGGCAAATATCACACACCCGAACAATTGCATGGTCTGCTGGAACAACTCTGGGGATGTAAAGTGCCCAAGAGCGTAGGGTTGTTTCCTCCGTTTCATACAGATTGCGGTAAGAACACCGTTGTTGGCGAACGCGTGTTTATCAACATGGGTTGTAAATTTCAAGATCAAGGCGGTATCACCATCGATGAGGGAGCACTCATAGGTCACAATGTGGTGCTGGCAACACTCAATCACATGCTCGATCCCAACCTCCGTGCCGGCATGACCTATGCGCCCATTCACATCGGCAAAAACGTTTGGATAGGAGCCAATGCAACTGTTCTTGCTGGAGTAACTATTGGTGACGGAGCTGTGATTGCTGCTGGTGCTGTTGTTACCAAAAATGTTGAACCGAATACAATAGTTGGCGGTGTGCCTGCGAAGGTTATTAAGAAGATTGAGGTTTAAATAGATAAAGAAACAAGAATATGTTGGGTTAATAGAAAAATAATATAGTATGAAAGTCCTATTGATTAACGGAAGTGCCCATCAGAAGGGCAACACATTCCTTGCTTTGAGTGAGGCAGCGACGACATTGGAGAAAAATGGTATTGAAACAGAGATTGTTCAGATCGGCACAAATGCAGTACGCGGCTGTATAGCATGCGGACAATGTCAAATGAAGCAGTTAGGACACTGTGTGTTCAATGATGACATCTGCAACCGCATCATTGAGAAGCTTGATAATGCCGATGCTCTCATCGTGGGTTCCCCTGTCTATTATGGTCAGCCCAACGGCAGCGTGCTTTCGCTCATTCAGCGCATTTTCTTTTCGGCTGGCGGCAAGGTACAGAACAAGCCTGCTGCTGCAGTATGCGTATGCCGCCGTGGTGGTGCTACGGCTGCTTTTGAAACCATGAACTTGCCCTTCCAGATGATGAATATGCCAGTAGTCACCTCACAGTACTGGAACATTGTCTATGGCCGTGAACCTGGTCAGGCAGCGCTTGATACAGAGGGTATGCAGACTATGAGGACGATGGCAAACAACATGGCATGGCTTCTGAAAAAGATTCATGCCAACGGACAGCCCGATTATCCTGAACGTGAACCATGGAATCCTATGAACTTTATCAGATAATTACACTGCATTAGAAACAGATTACTCTGATTTTCTAATGAAGAAATTCAGGATAAAGCATATTGTTTCTTAGTGGATTACATTAGTGTACCTTTTTGGCAAAGTTGCACTTTGTGGGACGGAGTAGGCCTGTTCGGATGTGTAATATAAGCAAGTGACGGGATAGATTACGATTTAGTCATCAAAGAGAAGTAATGTGCAACAGCAAAACAAGTTGTTTTGGTGTCGTTAAATAGCCATATGCGCAGTATAAGAAAGTACTCTTTCTTACCAAAACAACTTGTTTTGCTGTAAGCGAAGGCAATCTAACTTCCAGGAAAAGGTACACTAAACCAAATGCAATAGGTATCAGATGATTAACAGGCATAGTGTAACTATGAAACTAAAATGGCAAAAAATCATGGCATCGTACTTTACGCAAGCATGCTGATAGCAAGCATATTTGCGTTCTTGTCTATCAAGGTCTGTATACTAACGATAAGAAAATATAGTAACGGATGATTACGGATCCATAAACTGCAATTTGTGCAATTTTTCCTCCATTATTGTTATCAATGCAACGAGCAGGATGACCTAATTTTGCAAGCGGAAACCAAAAATAATGATTATGGAGAAGAATATTTTCGAAAGACTGCACAATGGCGAGGATGTAAATATGGCCGATCCTGCTTATGGTCAGGCAGTGGCACACATGATGGAATGTAGCAAGATATGTCACAGAATTAACGTGACTGAGCCAGACATGGCCAATATCCGTCCTTTAGAGAACCAGCTGTTCAACGGCACTTTAGACGAGACCAGCTACATCATGCCACCCTTACAGATTGACTTCGCCTGCCAGATGCAGATAGGCAAGCACGTATTCATCAATCATAGCCTTACCTGTATGGCAGCAGGTGGCATCACCATAGACGATGGCGTGATGATTGGTCCTAATGTGCGCATCGTGACAGACAACCATGATTTCCAAGACCGTATGGTGTTGCGTTGTAAGCCCGTACACATTGGACGTAATGCATGGATTGGTGTAGGTGCCATCATTCTGCCTGGAGTGACCATCGGCGAGAATGCCGTAGTAGCTGCAGGAGCTGTGGTGACCAAGAATGTGGAGCCCAACACCATCGTAGGCGGCAACCCTGCCAAGTTCATA
>OMSH01000089.1 GCA_900313715.1 uncultured Prevotellaceae bacterium | reverse complement strand
GTCAGCCTTGCCCAACTTGGCCTGATAGATCTGCCAATAGCCATCGCGCTCAGCTGCATAAACCAACGCACGGCCATCAGGAGCGAAGTCAATGCCACGCTCTTGCTGAGGGGTATCAGTAATGCGCTTGGTGGTCTTGTACTCCACAGAGGTCACATACACATCGCCATGCATGATGAAAGCCACTTCCTTGCCATTAGGTGATACGGCTACATCAGTAGCCCCACGGCTCTGCACCTGACGAATCAAGTCTTTGTCGTTGCGGTCGGTCACTACTGTGACATTTACTTTCTGAGGTTGTGCACCTTCTTTTAATGTATAGAGTTCGCCATTGTAGCCAAAGCACAGGGTACCATTGTTGGCCACGCTGAGGAAACGTACAGGGTGGTCTTTCATAGCGGTAAGCTGCACATCGTTGTTATCGTTGATGGCACGTTTGAACACGTTGAAAGTGCCTTTCTGCTCACTCAGGTAGTAGAATGACTGTCCGTCAGGTGCCCACACAGGGTTACGGTCTTCGCCGTAATAAGTGGTGAGCTGCTTGTATTCATAGGCCTTTCCTTTGGGGGTAGCCATCCACACATCGCGTGTCACCGACGACTCGTGATGCTTGCGCCACTGGTCTTCCATACCTTTTCTGTCGTGATAGAGCAACACGCCGTCCTTGCCCACATTGACATCTTCCAATGTCACTGAAGAGAACAGACGAGGACGTCCGCCCTGGGTGCTCACCGTATAGACCTGCTGGTAGCGCTGTGGGAAGATAACCGACTCTGCATCAGGCATCAGGTTTGCCTGGAACAAAACGGTGTTGGCATCCAAAAACGCCATAGGCAACTCATTGCCAGAATGGGTGGTGAGACGACGGGGGACACCTCCATCACGACTCATGATATAGAGGTCGTAGCCTCCTTCACGGGCAGAAGCAAAGACAATCTGCTTGCTGTCGGGACTCCACACTGGATAAGAGTCTTGTGCGGCATTAGTGGTGAGCTGGGTAGCTTTGCCACCACTTACGGGTACGGTAAAGATATCACCTTTATAAGAGAAAGCGATAACTGTGCCATCAGGAGAGATGGCGTTATGACGCATCCACAGGGGATTCTCCTGCGCTGCTACGCTCACGGCCAGCGTGAGTGTTAATACTGAAAGGATTGATTTTATTTTCATAATTGGTACGATTTTATCCGAAATCTAATTCCTTAGGTCCCTCACGTAAAACCTCGGGGTCGCCCGTGGTGCAGTCGATGACGGCAGAGCCTACGGTGTCGCCAAAGCCTCCATCGATGACGATATCAACTTGGTTGCCCAAGCGCTCGTCCATCAACTCAGGGTTGATGAGATAATCTACTTCTTCTTCACTGAAAGTTACTGATGACACCATCAACGGAGCATCGAGCACACTGCATATCTCACGCACAATGGCATTATCAGGCATACGGAAGCCCACCTCCTTGCGGTTACGGAAGATGCGGGGCAAACGACTCGTGGTGTTGAGGATGAAGGTAAAGGGACCTGGAAGATTTCGCTTCATCAACTTGAACGAGTTGTTGTCCACCTTAGCATATTCACTGATGGTACTCATGTCGTAGCAAATCACCGAGAGATGGTTCTTGCGCGGATCGATGTCCTTCAGACGGCATATTTGTTCCACCGCACGCTCCTTCAAGGCATTGCAAGCCAAAGCATACTTAGTGTCAGTAGGCATGATGATAATGCCACTGTCGTTGAGTACATCTACCACCTGCTGTATATCGGCAGGGTTGTTGTTTTTTTCATAGAGTTTCAGTATCATGACTTCTTCATTATTTTTTCCAACTTCTTGATTTTCTTCCATCCTTCCTTATAGGAGGGACAAAGCGTAACGGCTTTGTCATAGTTGCGTAAAGCTGCATCAGGCATATTATGCTTGAGGCATTCATCACCCATCTGCACATACTCACGGGCATATTTCAACAGGGCTTTCTCTTTTTCTTGTGCCTCTTGTTTGAGTTGGGCCACCTCACTACGCAACCTATTGATGACCGACAACTTACGACGGATATAGCGCTGTACTAATGGTTTCTCGATGTCATAACGGGCATGAATGGCCTTGAAGAACGAATCGAGGAACTGCTGGAAATCGCCCTTATCAAACGCTTTAGCTGCTGCTGTATATTCTATATCGGCACGTGCCTCCTTCAGGGCTTTATCCACCGCTTGCTGGTTGTTAAAGTGCTTGGCAAACTGGGTTATCTCTGCTCGGACAAAGATGTCGCTGCGACTGAGTTGGTTGGTGAGCTGAATGCCCTCCAACGAGGTGCATCGGCTCAATGCCACGTAGGCTTGTCCACCAGCAAACACACCACCAGTGAAATCTATCACCACACGACTGAACGTGAGGCCCTGGCTCTTGTGTACGGTAATGGCCCATGCCAAACGGATGGGAAACTGCGTAAACGTACCCAGTTCCTCCTCTTCTATTTCTTTCTTCTCTTCGTTGTATTTGTAACGGATGTTGCGCCAGGACTCGGGCTTTACATCCACCTCGTCACCATTGTCGGTAAGGATATAAAGGGTTTCTTCTTCAGCATCAAAGCCCATAATGGTACCAATAGTGCCATTCACCCAACGTTTGTCGAAATCGTTCTTGACAAAGATAATCTGTGCGCCTGGCTTTACTACCAGTTCCAACGAGGTGGGCAAACTGTTTTCGGGAAAATCACCGTGGACAATACCCCTAAACGTTACGGGGTCACCTGGCAACTCAGCCAATTTCTTATCGTTGATATAATCTACCTGATCGCGCCGTGTAGCCAGGGTGATATACAGATCTTTGTCATCGTGGACAACAGTCTTGCCATAACGGGTGTTGAGCAATTGCAAGTCATGGGCTGTGGCAGTATTGTTGCGGATATGGTCGAGCACTCCCACAAACACGGGGTCACTCTGCCGATAGACATGAGTCAGTTCTACTGCCACCAGTTCAATCTGACTGAACACATGCGCCGAGAAAAAGTAGGGATTGGGGTAGAAACGGTTGATGATGTCGCGCTCGTCGGCTTTCACCACAGGTTCCAGTTGGAAGGCATCGCCTACCAGCAACAACTGCTTGCCACCAAATGGATCACGCAGATTGTGGGAATAGACACGCAAGATACGGTCGACAGCATCAATGATGTCTGCCCGCACCATGGAAATCTCGTCGATAATGACAAGTTCCAACTCTTCCAACAGTTTGCGGTGCGACTTGCTGTATTTGAAAAACTCATGGATGCGTCCTCGTTGCAATGACAAATTGGGATCATCAGGCAACAAGGGATAGAAAGGCAATTTGAAGAAGCTATGCAACGTACAGCCTTCGGCGTTGATAGCAGCGATGCCGGT
>OMSH01000170.1 GCA_900313715.1 uncultured Prevotellaceae bacterium | reverse complement strand
GAAGCATATTGATTTATGATGTCTGAATAACGTCAACGAAGCTACAAATCAAGCAGCATCAACATACCTTTGAGTAGTGGATGCTGTTTTTTTTAGAATCATAGCACATGTCTATATATTTTCATTATCTTTGCAATGAATGATTTTTCAAACTTCTGATACTGTTTGGCATAGCCTCTGGTTGATAGAGGCCATCTATCACAGACGTAAGTTTTTTAAAGTAGCTAAACAAGCTTTGGTTCCGGAAGTAGATGGTTGGTAAGAAAAAGAGAATATGGAACAAATATAGTGCCAGTAAGTACAATAACCAACTTGTTTGATTTGTGACTTGTGCAGCCTATATTATCTAAATTTAAAAGTGATAAATAACTTGATTTAAAATTATGAAAATAAAAAATAAAAGGTTTACGCCAGATCGAGTTGAAAGTCTGTCTCAATGTGAAATTTTTGTATTTGGCAGTAACTTGGAAGGTCAGCACATGGGTGGTGCTGCGAAGATGGCTTATGAGAAATTTGGGGCTGAATGGGGTGTCGGTGACGGACCTACAGGCAGGTGCTATGCCATCCCTACGATGCAAGGTGGGCTAAGAGATATACGCCCATACGCAGATAAATTTATAGCATACGCTAAGGGGCATCCGAATAATCGATTTCTACTGACACGAGTAGGCAGTGGTATCGCTGGCTTCAACGACGACGACATGGCTCAATTGTTTGAGGATGCTTTGGATGTTCCAAATATTACATATCCCCGTGAATGGTTGCCGTCGATGGCCATTGGAATTACGCTTGGGTTGAAGATACCGAGAGGGAAAGAGGCTTCACCACTTGTTGTAAGCGATGAAGTATTAAAGTATCTTTGTGGGAAGCATCTATACGAGATTGGCGCTGGTATAGACAGTTCCTTACCAGATATTAAGGTACGATATGTAGCTGAAAATAAAAGATTCGGCTACGCCTATTTTGGTAATTTTTTCTTTCTTGACGATGATTTCTATATATGGGAGCAAGACGATAAGTATGCAGAAGAGCATAATCAGGACGTTGTAGAAGAAGTTTTCGGCGACGAATGTGAGGGGCGTGGCTATGCACGTAGGGTCATTTTTGCTGGAGTACAAACAGGATTCAAAGATTGTAATGGAGACAAGATCTATACGGGTGACGTAATCAAAGTGGAAGAGAACCAGTATAGCACTAAGTACCTAGCCGTAGGTGCTTGGAGTCAAGAAGATGGGAAGGACCATTATTGTTTCATTCTTGACAATCATTTCTGGACATTGGCAGATTGTAATCGGCAACATTATCGGATGACGCGCGTGGGCACTGTGTTCTTTCAGCTAGATGCAAGCGATTACATTGGAGTCAATCAGCGTACCATTGGATTCAATGGATGGCGAGATACAGAAGAGGACAGGCAGAAGAAAACCCTCATGGCGAAGTTTACGCCCAACTTCGACCAAGATTTTTGGAAATACAAAGGGCTTGAAGTATTGGGAGTAGAATTTGACTGGAAATAGCAATATGGGAAACAAACAAGAAAGTAAAAATCAAGCAGGCAAGGCTCGTATTGGGGCCATTGGAGAAAATTTAGTTGTTGCAAAACTAATGCAGCAAGGATGGGACGCTTTTAACGCGAACTGCACCATCAAGAATTACAAGTCCATCGACATTGTATGTCTAAATGCGGATTTGAAGGAAAACGGCGAACTATGGTGGAAGCCGAAGGCATCTCTCGTGCAGGTTAAGACGAGTGTACAGACCAATATTCCTACGGGCTTCAGCATAAAAGAAACGCTCGACTTGGATTATTTGCAGCAGATGGTAAAAGGCCCCTATGTTTTTGTGTCTGCAAAGCCGAAAAACAGCGGCTATTCATTCCGATATTTTGTAATTTCACGAAAGCAATTCATTAATTTGCTTTATGTGGCGCACCAGTATTATGTGAATGTTCTTCATCAAGGCGACAATTTAGAGTTGTCGGCTCCAGCTTGTATCTCTATAAGTTGGCTGGAGGGAAAGCCTGAGTTCTCGTCAAGGAATCATACAAACTTTGGCAATCCAGTGTCAGAATCGTGTGAAGATAAGTGGGAGAATATCTGGGAAGACTAAATAATGAAGGATTTTCAAACGTAAGATATCTTTCAAGGCGTTAAACAAGCTTCGGCTCCGTAAGGAGATGGCGGGAAGATAAAAAGAATGAAATATAAGAACGACTAATATTATCAGTTATAGTTGATGGAAAAAGAAATAATCGAGACCTACTATTACAATCCTTCTGACTTTAATCAAGATGGTAGAAGGAAATCAGATGGCAAAACATTTCGTGATTTTATCAAGGAATGTGAAATAGATTTTCACACCCGTCACTCCACTGAGTATGCACTTAACCTATATGCAAATTCACAGACTATGGCAATACTTGCTCGTTCCAATAATGCAGCCCCATTTCTTATTTATGGTATGGACTTGACGCAAGGTAGCTCTTTTGACCCAATAGAAGACCCTTATGTTAACCATGAAATGGGCAAGTTAAGTAAGAATGTCTTTGTTTATGGCATAGATTCTGCCTTCATGACAGAATTTGATGAGAGTGGTTATCCAGTGTTAAACGATGATAGTAACATCTTTCCGCTGACATTGCTTGTTGATGACAAAATGCGAAATGATGAGTTGCGCCTGGCTGTGCCAACAATGGATGACGGCGATGATGACTTTGCTCCTGTGAATGTATCCCCTAAATATGAATACGTATGATTGAAAAAGAGTTTGACAAGAAACAATGGCATCTCGTACGAAATGATAATGGCGAATGGATAAGTGATGACAATGTTGTATTCCTGACAGCGTTAGAAGCAACAGTATGGAAAAGTATGGCTGTCCGCCAAAAAAAACCATTGTCGATTCAGCACGGCATAGATGGTCAGTTATGGTGCTACCGTCATGAATTTGAAGCTATAGAAGATGAAAAAATACAACCAGCTAATCGAATACTAAAAATAAAGAAAGCAATGCCTAAACAAGAAACGAATGAGTTGCATTGTTCTGATATCTATAAAGGTGATAATGCTTTTAAAAGAGCTGCACGCTCCAAACAATCATGGTTCAGGGAAACATATCTGAAAGTTGGATTCGACCCAACCAACCGATATGGTAAATATGGCGCGTTCCTACTGCCTCAAGATGCCGAAGACGGATTGAATTTTTACGAGGGCTTTAGAAAGGAGATTCGGGATGCAATACGTGACCGCTACCCCAAATTAAATAAGGATAAGCATGACGGTCTCTATGCCAATATGCTTCGAAGCGAGCATATTCCATGGAATGTGTTCATCCCGATGAAATCAGACCTTAAGGCTTCAGCAAAGGTATTCAACACCATCTTAGGTGTTCCTGTTATTGACAAAATTGTAGACATTCACATTGAGTGGGCTCCCAATAAAGTAGTTTGTCTAAATGATGGAACCTCATTCGACACATATATAGAGTTTATGCATCACGGTAATCTTTGTGGGATAGGGATTGAGGTCAAATACACTGAAGAAGGCTATCCCTTTGGAAAGACTGAGTATCGTGAGGTTATGGAGAATGATCGGTCACGGTATGCCGAAGTAACTGCAGAATGCGGATTATACAAATCTGAAATAGCCAGCAGGCCAATTCGTGAGACAGACCTTTGTAAGGATGAATATCGCCAGATATGGAGAAACCACATTCTGGGCGAGTCTATGGTGAAGAACCCAAAATTGGAGCATCCTTTGGAAGAATTTCACACCTTGACGCTATATCCAAAGGGGAACACTCATTTCAAGAAGGTCTTGCCAGAATATCAATCCCTGTTGACTGAATACGGAAGCTCACGATTCCACTCCATCACTTTTGAGGAATTCTTCAGCTTATTAATGGAATACTTCACGCAAAATTCGAAATACCGAGACTGGATTCGGTATCTGAAAATCCGTTATCCATTCTAAAAGACTAAAACATGAGGAATCTTGCAGCAAAAGTTTTGATGAGGCTACAAATCAAGCAGCATCCACTTGTCATAGAGTAGTGGATGCTGCTTGTGTGTACTAAAGAAGGCTATAATACTGCAGCACAAGCCTTCCTGATGGCATTTAATCTCTCTAACAAAGAAGGCTTTTGGCGAGCTATCTCCATATTGTAATGATTCTGCATATTGATTAGCAGTTCTGGATTAATGCCAAGAGATGCCTCAATCATCAGAGCAAAGTCTGTAGAAACAGGCCTTTTTGCATTCAATATCTCATTAAGCTGAGTATATGGCATGTGTAGCAGTTCTGCAAATCGTTTTTGCGTAATGCCTCTGCTTTCAAGTTCTTCTTTCAGTATATCACCAGGATGTGTTGGTCTTTTTCCCATAATTCAAGCCTCCTTAATCATAATGGTTAGTAATGTCAGTTATCGTACAAACAGTTAAGACTCTTTCAGAACTTTCTGTTCTAATTTTGAACTCAAGCCTATAATGATAATCTATTCTTATTGAATAATACCCGTTTTCTAAGGCTTCAAAGTTCAGGGAGTTGAATACAAACAAATCTTCGATTCTTGTTGCAGCAATTAAAGTATCTATCCTCATACGATACTTTTTAACCACAGATAATTGGAATCTGAATTTCTTGTTCTTACATTTTCCAACTTCGTAAAGTTCCCTTAAATAGTCTTTCTCATATTCAATTTCCATAGTTCTCCATTTGTTAGAATGAACCTTTTTTTAACGCTACAAAGATAATAATGATATTCGAAATTCACAAATTTAGTGAAGTTTTTCCTAACAACTGCTCGTCATTTTTCAAAAGATGATAGGATAGGAATACAAATAACGCCACACTATCTCGTAAGGACAGTGTGGCGAAATAGTATTCAATGAATTTGTGTTTCTAGTGTCACTTGTCACTTTTACTACGTAACGCACTGGATCATAGTTTGTTTGACAGGTGACAGAAGATTTTAATCTGTCACTCATCTGTCACCACTTGTCACTTTTTAATCAAAACTAGGATGCTTTTGGGACTTTTTGCTGATTACGAGTGACAGAAAGTGACAGGTTGGTGACAGGTTGAGGGAACCTGTCACCTGTTTAAACAACAAACATTCAACACCTTAACGAGAAAAAGTGACAAGTGACAGATGTTTTGCAAATTCATTTTTTAAGGAGGAAGCTGACGCCTTGCTTAGAGGAAGTAAAAGGGCGGCTTATTACTAGTAAACCCACCGTTTACTTCCGCTAAGCGACAAAATTCTCTCGAGAATTTTATGGTTTACTCCGACTAATCCGAGGCTTTACTCCGACTAAACCGAAGCTTTACTTCGGGTAAGCCTACTGTCCAAAATGTTATCAATGTATGGTGACCTGTGTTGCCCCAAATCCATATTCTTGGAAACTGGCATCCTGCCATTTGCAACGAGGATATTTGCGTTTGAGTTCGTCGAGGATGGCCTTGCGCAACACCCCTTCGCCCTTGCCATGAATGAACACAATGCGCTTGCCTTGTTGGTGTTTATATTGCTCCATCACCTCCACAAACTTCTTGAGCTGGTATTGCAACATATCTGCATTGCTCAAACCGTGGGTATTGTCTAATAGCTCATTTATATGCAAGTCAACTTCCAATATCGAATTACGATCATCTTTCTGTACTGACTTGCGGGCTGGCTGCACGGCATCTCTTTTCTGAATCAAGGCATTCTTCACTTCCTCAGCACTCACGTACATCTGCTTGGCGGGCTGGTCATTTCGCACAATATCGTATAACAAGGCTGGTTCTTCAAAGAAATCATTGTCCTGGAAGGTATGCAACTTGTAGAATTTAACCACATCGATGCGCAATTCTACGCTAATGGCTGGTTTTAAGGCGTAAGGTTTATTTTCTTTAAAGGCTATGCATTGAACTACCACACGCTCTAAATCATTAAGTTGTGATTTTTCAAACTCTTCTAAGAATAGTTTGGTATTGGGCTCAATCAAACCTTGTGAACGCACTTGGCACGATTGGTTTTCCAAATTACAATAGGTGTAGTAGAGATAGTAGTTGCTGTCGTTTACCAGATAGGT
>OMSH01000100.1 GCA_900313715.1 uncultured Prevotellaceae bacterium | reverse complement strand
CCACCGGGATTCATAATCTCGATATGACTGTCATACTGATACAGGCGAGTAGGCATGTTGGCCTGATAGTCACGATGCATCACGGCATTCATCATCAGCTCACGCAAAGCTTTATAGGGATAGTTCACCACATCTTTCTCACGTAGGATACTGATGGGTACAGGCCGTTTGGTGATAATGCCGTCACGAAGGAAGTTTTCCAACTCTGGAAGCACCTTGTACAGACAGCCTTCAAAACGACGTTCGTTCAATATAGCACCGCCATTGTCATTCCCCTTGAAATGAACATACTGTATATAGGCACCGGGCATGAAATACTTGGGATTACGACCGAACATAATAAGGGCCGCAAATGTGGGACAGTCAACTAGCAAATTAAACAGATGCAGGGATGCCAGCTGCTCCTTCAACTGACGATGATCATCAGCCAAAACATCAGATGCAATGGCACGTGGCATATATTCCTTTACGATAACTTCAGTATCAAGATCGTCGATAGTGGCCTCTCGGCATGGACGTGTGTCGAAAGTAGGCAGGCTTGCAGCACAACGTTCAGACAGAATCCGTTCCTCTTCTGCAGAAGCAATGTCGCGACGAGGACCAATACGTATAAACGTACGGCCACGATAACGTACCGGCGTATCAAAAGAAGGGGACACTTCAGCCACCAGAAGGTCGCCTTCTGGGAAGGTAAACCTATCAACGCTCATCACGGGAATAGGAAGGATATTGCCATTGCTACGGATGGCAGCAATCTTCTTCAGCAGGTCATCGGTAACCTTAAGTCCCGACAGTTCCCCGTTGTCGTGGGCACCCAATATCAAGTAGCCCTTCTTACGCGAACCAGGCATGTCGTTGGCAAAGGCACAGATGGCCTCCTGGAACTTATCCATGTCGCCAGTTGACACGGTACGTTCTACCCGATAGGTCTCTGTGCTGTGCAACAATTCTTGTATATCTTCTATCGTTATCATATCCTTTTTATATTTTATTTCCTATTTACTTTACCTTCCCGTCTTCGAGTCATCTCCGAAGGTATAAGCTTGTTGATACCAATGCGTTCTGCAATCTCCGTTACAGACAGGCGGGTGTTGTCCTTGGTGATTTTTAGTCAAATTCAGTTAATTTCTCTGCAACAAATATACAATAATAAATCGAGAAACAGAAGAAACCTAAAGAAAAACAAAAGATACAATTATTATTCTTACAAAACACAGGCATACTATATCGTTTTTGACCACATAGCCTTCTTTCTGCAACTAATAATTGCTTCTTGCTTTTTCCTCGTTTATAGATAAGAATAAGATTACCTATAATCACTTCATTTTAGAAATACATAAAAAAGTTACATAGTTACACTTTTGCATTTAATGAATTGTATATTAAGAAGATATTTTAGTGTACCTTTTTTATAAAGTTACACTTTTTTGGCAAAAATGTGTTGGTTTTTGGTAAATTATTAGTATATTTGCATACTATTAATAATACACCAATAACATGAGGATTAGCATTATCAACACTGAAAGAAACGAACGCAGGTACACACGTGTGGAACTGGAATCATTCGTAGCACAATTGCAAGATGGTACCTACCGCCAGAATTACGTTTTCAACCTCCACAAGGAAGTGTGCTTCGCTGCCGAATGGGCAAGACAGCAAGGGGTACTGAAGGCGAAAAGTATAAATCAGCTGGTACTGCTCTCGCTGGAGAACCTGCGCGACCTACCGACAGCGGAAGAATACAAACGACTGGCTGCCAGACAGCCCTATACCCTACTGAGCTTTATTGGGCATGATGGCCACTCGCTGCATATTGTCTGCCCTTACAGCGTTTCTGATACAACGGACGAAAGCATGGAGACTGCCAAAGCCCCCCTCTTGAACGCCTATCGAAAACTAAATTATATCTACGCATCGCAGTTAGGCACACCTTTATCCAACGAAGAACCTACATTATTGACTAGCTGTCAGGTAAGTTACGACCCCAAGCCTTTCTATAACCCGTCAGCCTTACACGTCATCATATCATCTGAATTGGAAGATACGCCCGAGTTCCATTCTATGCAGGAAGACATCAGCGACTATAACTATCCGGAGGAGATTCCTGGCATGAGTCTGCGCGACAGTCGTATGCGTCGCTTCCATGACTGCCTTGATGCTGCCATCGAAGCCCATCGTGACGAAAAGAAGGACGAACTGTTCCAGGTGGCCGTACTCGAACAGTTGGCCGATGGTTGCCGACAGATGGGTATTCCTCAGGCCTTTGCCGCACGTGCCGCCAGCCTAGTACCACTACTGGGTTACAGACAGAAACGTGACCTGGTAGAGAGCATCTTCAAGACGGCCTACCTGCGTGAGACACTGAAGACTGTTCCTATGAAGTACACGCGACCGTCTGCACTGATTGCCTATAAGACAGAGGCCTATATGAAGGAACATTATACACTGCGTCTCAATGTGATGACGGGTACGCCAGAATATCGCATGAATGCTGTTGGCTATGGGTTCATGCCCCTCGACCAAGCAGCTCGCAATACCATGACCATCAACGCGCTGAA
Source organism: uncultured Prevotellaceae bacterium (assembly GCA_900313715.1). Taxonomy (GTDB): domain Bacteria; phylum Bacteroidota; class Bacteroidia; order Bacteroidales; family Bacteroidaceae; genus Bacteroides. The sequence continues at coordinate 17,312 of OMSH01000100.1, read as the reverse complement.
AGCCGGACTTGATTCTTGGGACAAAGATTTGAACCGCTATATCGACTCCAACCTCATCCCCCGCTACTACCCGATGGAGGATTACCTGACACACCTACCTCACTGGAACGGCAAGCACGACTATGTGGGTGAACTGGCTCAGCGTATCAAGACCGACCAACCGCATTGGGTGGATGATTTCCATACGTGGATGCTGTCGATGGTAGCGCAGTGGCTGGGCAAGGATCGCCAGTATGGCAATGCCATCGTGCCGCTGCTCATCGGACCGCAAGGCTCTGGCAAGACCAGTTTCTGTCGGCGCCTGTTGCCTGGCTGGCTACAGCTGTACTACAACGACCGCCTGTCGATGAAGAACGATAACGACATATTCATCGCCATGTCATCCTATGCGCTGATTAATATTGATGAGTTTGATGCCATGTCGAAGAGTCAGCAACCCATCCTAAAATACCTTATCTCAAAGAACGATGTGAAATTCCGCCCTCCATACGGTAAAATCATGGAACAGCGCCAGCGTTTCGCCTCGTTCATTGCCACGACCAACAACCGCCGTCCACTGGTGGATGCCACAGGCTCAAGACGTTTCATCTGTGTCTATGCCAAGGAGATTGATAACTCTGGGCAAATCCCTCACGATATGGTTTACTCCCAACTCGTCACCGAACTTGAACAGAAACGGCGCTATTGGTTCAATGATGAGGAGAACCAGCGTATCATGCAGCAGAATGAACAGTTCCAGCAGGTGTCGAGTTACGAACAAATGGTATCTCTCACCTATCTCCCACCAGAGGAGACACCAGAAGATGCAGAACATGTATTGCTGCAGGATATCATGCAACGTCTGTCGGCTTTCTTCCCTACATTTACCATTGCTAAAGGCACCGACATGGAGCTGGGACGAAGGCTTGTGCAGATGGGTTACATACGCAAGCGTCAGAGTCAGGGTTCCGCTTTCCTTATCAAAGAAAGGTAACTCGTAACAGCAAAACAAGTTGTTTTGGTAGCTTTAAGATGCTTTGCAAGGGGGTTAGATAGTATCAAAACCAATCCAAAACAAGTTGTTTTGCTGTTAACGAAAGTAGTGTAACTTCTGGAAGAAGCTACACTTGGTTAAAGTCATTAAGTATCAATCAACTAACCTACATGGTGTAGCTTTGTAGGTAAAACAAACAATAAATTATGGCAGTACATATCAAACTTATCAGAAACAACATCAAAAGTAGCAGTTCGTATGGCAAGTATTTTGCCAAGACCGTCAGTCAGGGTGAGGTAACCATCCGTGAAATCATGGAGGAGGCTTGCCGCAACAGTCATTTATCGGAGGGTTCCGTCATCGCAGTTGTAACCGAACTGGAAGATTTGCTCAAGGAGAAACTGGGGGAAGGACAGACCGTTATACTTCCGGGTATTGGCCGCTTCAGTCTGCGTGTAGAAAGCATTGGCGTGGATGATCCGAAGGAGTTCAACATTAGGCGTCACATCACCCGTATCATCTGTGGTTTCCTGCCTGCCGGACGTCGCATCGCAGGTGGACATATCCTCTATAACTTCTGTGAGGGTGTGAAGGCTGTGTGGCAGAAAGGGTTCAAGCCGTAATGTAATGAGCGAAATGCTTTTTTTTATTATTTATGGACTTACTTAACGAATAAATACTTATTTTTGCGCTATAATTAGCAATAAATGGTTTTATGGCAGAATTATTCAATAAAGAAGCACTGAAAGCACTTGATGACCATAGCGAACAAGAGGAGATGGCACGTGTCACATCACCCTCTATGGTAGTGGTTTTGGGAACGATGCTCATCATCTGTTTAGTAGCAATATTCTGGTGCATATTCGGCACCATCAACTACAAGGTTACTGGTACAGGTATTATATTCCCCTTTGGTGAGCCAGTAGCAGTGAGTGTGCCTTACGATGGTACCGTGGACAAGGTTTTGGTTAAGCATGGATCAGCTGTGAAGCAAGGAGATGCGATGATACGTGTACGCAACTCGTTAGCTACCACTACCATATCAGCTCCGAGAGACGGCGTATTACTAGCCAACCTACCTGAAAGTGAGGCATTCAAGGCACGTGAAGCAGTAGTGTGGCTTATGCCTCAAAAAACAGAGTTTTACGAGCGTGAGATTCTCTGCTATGTGGATGCCAAGAGCCTGCGTAAGCTGAAAGTTGGACAAGAGGTACAGGTAACACCTGCAGACCTGCAACGTGAGACGTGGGGATATGCCTATGGACACGTGGTTGGCTTAGAGCCTTTCCCCACTCAGCAGAATGAGGTTTTAAAGCGCATGAAGCTGGAACAGTTAGTTTCATTCGTACCCAAAGACCAACCTATGTATGAGTTGCGTGTGGTTTTAGATACAGAGGGTGACAACCTGAAATGGAGCCGCAAAAAGAGTCAGCAAATAGAGATGAAAAATGGAACGCTGTGCAACATACAAATAATTAACAGTGAAAAGAAAGTGTGGGAAGTGTTGGTGAACAAGACCATGGACACTATAGACAATATAAAGGGAAATTAATTGTATGGCAAGCAAACAGAAAGTTGTGAAAGTGCCTGTGGTGATGCAGATGGAGGCCGTGGAGTGTGGGGCCGCATCACTGACGATGATACTAGCCTACTACGGCAAATGGCTGCCGCTGGAAGAGGTGCGTGAAGCCTGTGGCGTGTCAAGAGACGGCAGTAGTGCAAAAAGTATTTTGAAAGCGGCACGACGCTATGGACTGAAAGCCAGTGGTTACCGTACGAGTGTAGAGGGACTGACTGGCATGCAACCAGCCATTATCCACTGGAATTTCGAACACTTTGTAGTGTTTAGGGGGTTCAAGAAAGGGAAGGCCTATCTGAATGACCCTGCTGCCGGACCTATTCAGGTGCCAATGGAGGAGTTCAGTAAGTCGTTTACAGGCGTAGCGATGGAATTCAAACCATCGGAAGCGTTCGTGAAAGGTGGGCATCAGACCAACATTTTTTCCTACATCAAGAAAAACATGAAGGGGGCTGGAGAGGCATTCTGGATTACTTTCATTCTTACGCTGATTGGTGCCATAGTGGGCATTGCTACCCCATTGTTTACACGTATCTTCTACGATGAAATCCTTTCGGGCAGAAACGCATCATGGACTAAGTGGTTCTTCATCCTGATGGCTTCATTGGCTATATTTAACTTCATTTTGGTGATGACACGCGAGAATTATGCCAAACGAGTAGCTGGTTCGTTAGCAATGAAAGGAAACGTACAATATATCAGGCACCTGTTGCGTTTGCCAATGAACTTCTTCTCCATGCGAAACGTGGGTGACCTGCAACAACGACAGCACTTGAATGAGACTATTACACACTCACTTGTGGATGTCATTGCTCCACAGTTTATCAATATTGCCTTATTGATATTGTATCTGTCTTTGATGTTTAGCTACTCCGTATCCCTAACCATCGTGGGCATAGTAGCTGCAGCCATCAACCTGATTACCATACAATACTTGTCAAACATTCGCATCAACATGATCCGATCGATGGAGATGAGCGAGGCGAAATATTTCTCTGCAACAGTGTCGTGCATCGACAACATGGAGAGTATCAAAGCTGCTGGTGCCGAGTCTGGCTTCTTTGAATATTGGAGCGGTTTGTGGGCCAGAAAGTTTAACATAACAGCCAATGCCCACAGCATGCAATTGAGGATTCTGTTATTGCCACTGCTTGCCAACGGACTGGTAAACACACTGGTACTAATATTAGGTACGTTGCTGATTCTACGAGGCGAACTCAGTATAGGTATGCTGATGGCATTTCAAGGATTCATGTCTGCTTTTATCACTCCAGTCAACCAGATAGTAAATGCCAACCAGACACTGGTGGAGATGCGTTCGCAAATGGAGCGTGTGGATGACGTAATGAAATATCCTGAGGATCACCGAGGAGGCAACAGCAAGATGGCTGAAGGGAAATTGGGCGGACTGGTGGAGATGAAGCATGTTACCTTTGGCTATTCTCCGTTACTTCCCCCTCTGATAGAAGATTTTAATATGCGCATAGAACCAGGCAAAAGCGTGGCTTTTGTAGGTAGCAGCGGATGCGGAAAATCAACACTGGCCAAGCTCATTAGCGGACTATATAAGCCTTGGAGCGGAGAGATTCTGTTTGACGGACGTCCCATCGATAGTATTAGCTCAGAAGAGTTAACCAACTCAATAAGTGTTATTGACCAGAACGTCGTACTGTTTGACGATACAGTAACACAAAACATCCGTATGTGGGATAATAGCATAGAAGAGTTTGCCGTGATGATGGCCTGCAACGACGCACAGATACGAGAGGACATCATGAGTCGCCCAGAAGGCTTCTCAACCAAGATAGTAAAAGGCGGGCAGAACTTTTCAGGCGGGCAGAAGCAACGCATAGAGATAGCCACTGCCTTGGCTAAAGAGCCATCGATACTGATAATGGATGAAGCTACCAGTGCCCTCGACCCCAAAACGGAGGATATGCTGATGACAAGCCTGCGTGAGATGGGGCCGACCCAGGTAATCATCGCCCATCGTCTGTCAACGATTCGCGACTGCGATGAGATAATCGTGATGAAGGAAGGCAAGGTGATGCAACGAGGCAAACACGATGAGCTGATAGCACAAGAAGGATTGTACCGTAGTTTAATGGAGAGCAACTAAGCGTATGGCACTGTATATAGACCAAATAAAGAAACGACGCCAAATGGAAGAGGCCGCACTGGCCGAAGCTATTGAGAAGGGAGCCAGGAGAATGGGCTTCCAACAAAAGGAGACTGTGGTACCCCAGAACGATTCATCTGCCTTACGCCAATTGCTGGAGGCTATGAACATCAAGGATTATGAGTTGGAAGAGGATGACCTGAAAACTCCAGAAGAACAGTTAGTAGGGATTCTTCGTCCAAGAGGCATCATGATGCGAAAAATCATCCTTAAAGGTACATGGTGGCGCGAGTGTGTGGGGCCTTTGTTGGGACATACGCAAGACGGCAGACTGATTGCCATGATTCCCACCAGAAATGGCTTGGGGTATGAGTATCGCGACAAGCAAGGTGCCTTGCGAAAGATAAACAAGCACGAGATGGAGCAAAAATTGCAGCCCTCTGCTTTTACGTTTACCAAGCCTTTACCTTTGCGCAAACTGACACTTAAAGACCTTATAAATTACATGTGGAATGTAGTGTCGGGATCCAACCTATTGTTTATGGTGATAGCCGCATTGCTGGTGGTACTGATGGGTATGTTCACCCCTATGGTCAACAAGATTATCTTCGATACGATTATTCCAACGGGCAATACTAACGACCTGGCTCCTATCGTAGGTTTGCTGGTAGGTGCTATGATATGTACGTTACTACTATCATTCAACCGTAACCTGTATATCATGCGCATTCAGCAGATTGTTGAGTTGCACACGCAAAGCGCCATGATGGCCAGGACATTCTTATTGCCTCCCACCTTTTTCTCCAAACACCCTAGTGGTGAGCTGATGATGAAGTTGTATAACGTAACAACCTTGTGCAACCTGATAGGCGAAAAGACGGTGGGTGCTCTGCTTACCTCGTCGCTTTCTATTATATATATGGTGCAGCTCTGGTTTTATGGTGGAAAGTTACTGCTTCCAGCATTGGGTATCTTAGTATTGCAAGCCGTTCTGATGTTTGTCTACTACTACCTTCAGGTGGAAAAAAATGCTAAATACACCCAATTGGCAGGCGAGTTGAGTGGTTTGGAATACAATATGTTTACTGGTATTCAGAAACTGAAACTCACTGGCTCAGAGAACAGAGCTTTTACACGTTGGCTGGAGCGATATACCAACCAAGCACAGTTGGAATATAATCCTCCGTTCCTGAACAAGCTGCTCCCCGCCCTATTGGCTTTTCTTGGAATAGGCGGTACCGCCATCCTTTACTGGTTTACATTGAGAAACAACATATCTGCCAGTGATTTCATAGCCTTCACTTCGGCCTATGGTATGATGACTGCTGCAGTGACGGAGTTGGAAAATGCTATTGCAGAGTTGTCGCAAGTGAAGCCACTGCTTGAGAGTGTACGACCCATCCTGGAAGCAGAGCCGGAAATTGAAGCCAATGCGGCTCAAGTTGATTTCCTAACGGGTTCTATCCACATGAGTCATGTTTCATTCCGTTATCAAGAAGACGGTCCGCTGGTACTGGACGACATCAACTTGGACATCATGCCTGGTGAGTATGTGGGTATTGCCGGTAAATCGGGTTGTGGTAAATCAACCCTGATGCGTCTGCTATTGGGCTTTGAGAAAGCACAAAGTGGAGGCATCTATTATGACAACTACGACTTGGACAAGGTGGACAAGACCAGTTTGCGTAGAAAGATTGGTTGCTGCCTACAAAGTGGCAGTCTATTTACGGGAGATATCTTCCACAACATCACCATCACGGCGCCTTGGTCAACACATGACGATGCCTGGGAAGCTCTGCGGATGGCCAGTTTGGAAGAGGACGTGAGAAACATGCCGATGGGGCTGCACACGGTGGTATCAGAAGGCGGAGGTGGTTTCTCCGGCGGACAGAAACAACGTATGCTCATAGCCCGTGCCTTGATTTCCAAACCAGACATCATCTTCTTCGATGAGGCTACAAGCGCATTAGACAATATCAGTCAGAAGCAGGTGAGCGACAACCTTGACCAACTAAATTGCACACGTGTCATCATCGCTCACAGACTGAGTACTATACGTCATTGCGATCGCATTATTGTGATTGACAAAGGAAAGATTGTAGAGGAAGGTAACTTCGAGCAGTTAATGGAGAAAAAAGGACTGTTTTATGAAATGAGTTTGAGACAATTGTGAGAATTATGAAAAGGATATTTACAATAACCATGACAAGCATGATGCTGATGGCATGTCAAAATCAGCCAAGTAGCAGCAATACCTCCTTACAGGAAACAGCTACTTTGTCTGAGGAGTTACAATCCGTAAGCACATCAACACCTGTTGAGGTAAAAGCAGAGGGGTTCACCACTTTGGGTAAGGTAGTAGCTACACGCTATGCAGATCTCTCGTTCCAGTCATCGCTACCCATCATGCAGGTGTATGTGAAAAACGGTCAACTAGTGCGTCAGGGACAGCGTGTGGCAGAACTCGACATGTTCCGTCTGAGTAACACAATCGAACAACAGAAGAAACAGATTGCGCAATCAGAACTACAGATGAAGGATGTGATCATTGCCCAAGGATATGATCCAGATGTACCCACCTCTATACCTGCTGAGGTTAAACAAACGGCTGAGATAAAATCAGGATACCAATTGGCTAAAGAGCAGTTGGCAGCAGCTGAGCACGAGCTGAAAACCGCTGTACTCAATGCTCCTTTCGATGGCACTGTGGCCAATGTGAAGGCACAGGCACATGAGATAGCTAAAGTGGGTGAGCCTGTTTGTCGCATTATCTCTTCCAAAGATATGGCTGTGGAATTCAGGATTATGGAGGCCGATTTAGCAAAATATCGCATAGGCACAACGATTATCGCCATTCCGACCGCTTACAAAGACCGCCAGTACGAGGCCATCGTTTCTGAAGTAAATCCGATAGTTGACCAGCAAGGGGCAATTACCGTTAGAGCTCGACTGCCTGAGGCACACGATTTGTTTGATGGGATGAATGTAGAAATAATGCTCAAGTAAAACATGAAGAAAGTCATTACATATTGCTTGTTATTGGTGACTACCAGCCTCATGGCACAACATACGGTAAGGCTGGATTTGGATCGTACTATTAGCCTCGCCACTGACAGTTCTTACTCTGCACAAAAATACCAGAGTGTGTATGATGCATCGCTTTTCAACTACTTATCTTGGCAAGCCAGCAGGAAGGTGCAGATTTCTCTACAGTCAACGCCTATTCAATATGAAAGATACTTCATTCAAAGATATGTGAGCGAGGCGGACGTGGATGTTTATCGTACCCAACGAAGATTCTACTCTCAGGCAGGCATACGCGCCGAACAGCCTATGGAATCATGGGGCGGTTCGTTTTACGGTTCTACTCAGTTGGGCTATCTCCGCACCTTTGGTGAGGTCAACAGCACGCAGTTTATGACGGTTCCCATTAACATCGGTTATAAGCAAAGTCTCCTCGGATTCAACCCCTTAAAATGGGACAAACAAATTGAACCTCTCAAGTTTGCTTTGGCCGAGAAGGTATTGTCTTATGATACAGAAACTGCATCAGTTGAGGCAGTTCAGAAATTCTTCAGTCTGGCTTTGGCGCAAGATCAGCTTCGCATGAGTGAAGAATATCTGGCCTCTTGCGACACCATCTATTCCATAGCTGAGAAACGCTATCGAATCGCCAGTATCTCCAAAGCTGAGCTGAGTATCCTGGAGTTGGAAAAGACCAATGCTCGCAATACGTTGGCTAACGCGCGCATCGCACAACAGCGAGCCATGCAGGAGCTGGCTTCCTATTTGGGCATGAACCGTGACACTCACATAGAGTTGGTCATTCCTTCCTCGTTAGCTAACCTGCAAATATCTGCTGATGAAGCCATCGAATATGCACGAGAGAACAACCCAACGTATCTGAGCGCCCAGCAGCAAACCTTGGAAGCCAAGAGGGAAGCCGAGCGAGCCAGGGTGGAAAAGAACCTGAGTGTCAGCATCGATGCCAGTATAGGTTTGAACCAGGTGGCCGAAAGGTTTGCTGATGCTTATCGCCGTCCGCAAGCACAAGATATGGCAACCATCACCCTGACTGTTCCCATCAAAGATTGGGGCAAGCGCAAGAATGCTTACCTAGCTGCCAAGAGTCAAGTGGAGATGGCAGAGAAATCGGCTTTGGAAACTGCCCGAGTAACAGAGCTGGATGTGATGAACAGCGTAAACGAATTCAATGAGAGACAAACGATTGTTGAAACATCACGGCAAGCCCTTACCATAGCTGAAGATGCCTATACAGCAACATTAACACGTTTCATTAGGGGACAAGCCAACGTAAATGATCTTTCGTTGGCACAATCGCATTGGCAATCGGCTAGACAGAACCAAATTGCATCATTACAAAACTATTGGCTGGCCTATTATCATCTGAGATGCATCACTTTATATGATTTCCAAAGGAAAGAAATCATTCGTCACACCAGACAATAGTTGATTGATCTTATATAAACTTTAGACGGAAATTGCGAGGCGTTTCTCCAACATATTTGTCAAAAGCCGCGTAAAATGACTGGCGATTGGCAAAGCCTACCATCAGTCCTATTTCCTCAATTGTTTTGCTACGATGACGTCTATCAGCCAAAAGTACAACTGCATCCTTGATTCGGTATTCATTAATCAAGGATGAATAACTCTTTTTGAAACGAGAGTTGACTACGGCAGAAAGATATCGGGTATTAGTATGCAAGTCTGTAGCCAGCTGTTTGGCTGTATATCCTGAGTTTCTGTAAATCTTTTCCTCCTCTAACTTATGCAGAATATCCTGGGCAAGACTCTTTGCCATAGTAGAACTTATCAATTTTCGATAGGGAACATTGATGAGACTTTTCTTGTCCTTAGTCTCATGAATACGATTCTGCACCTTACGCACTGTTCTACTCGTACCTCTTGCCGGTTTGAGAAAAACATCCTCTGTAGGGCTAATTACAGGCTTAACCATACTATTTCTTCTAATTTAATTATTGACTTCGATTTTTCTAGTTGCAAAGTAAAAACATTATTTCCAACTGACAAACTATTTGGTCATTTTTTTAAAAAAAATAGTAAGAATAAAACTGGCCCTATACATATCTGTTTAGAAGGGAGGGCTGTCTTTTCAAAAAAAATCAACCTAAATTATCGTTTCAAAAAGGCATCAACTCGTTGCTGGATATTCTCTTTTAGCAGATCGCGGTAGAGCCAGATCTCACGAGTATGGTAACTGGCAGAGGTGCCAATGAGGGGCAGAATATAATCGGTAGCCGAATAACCAGAAACCAAAAGATAATTGGATATTGTATCCAATTGAACAATCATTGTGTCTTTTTGCTGCTCATGAACAGGTTTTAAAGGAGAGGGTTCGGTAATGAGTGTTGCTATCTGGTCATCTGTACGCCAGTTGACAGGATTGATAGCCAAGACATTAGTACCATCCTGCATAGGATAGTTGGCATCTTCACCTCTCATACTATTGTAGCAGATGGTAACACCTGTATCATAAGCTCCCTTAGCTGGAACGATATGCGGATTTGCCTGTAAATCTGCATCCGAAACACGGATACCAATTAGATAAGTTGCGACCATTCTCTGATAGACAGATGCATCCATTTCTTTCAGCAACTCACGTGCGATCATGGCTCCTTGACTAAAACCTGCTAAAACAAATGGCCTACCATTATTTTGATTATCAATATAGTAAGAAAATGCTCGTCGAACATCATCCAAAGCGGTCGCAAAACGTATAGAAGCACTATCGGAGGCAAATGATTGCAATGAGCATTGACGATAATAGGGAGAGTAATAGTTGAGTTTACCACTGGTTAGCGTATCTACACCCAGCATTTCTCCATACATAGGTTGACGAGTCTGGTCTAAATAGGTATCAGCTAAATGGCGAACAGTGCCATCTTCCAATTGATAATCGCCAATCTCGGTGGATATCACATAGAACATGTCTGCGTCAGCACCGCGTTCTGATACATACCACTGGGTCATGTCGGAATAGACAGGTGCCTTGGGCACGGACTTATCCTTTGCACAAGACACCCCAAAGATACAACATGACAAAATAAACAGAAATCTTGTCATCATACTTTTTCAATATAGTCAACTATCCAAGCACCGACTTCTTTCGTGCCATACTTAGCACCTCCCTCAACCTGAATCTCAGGCGTACGTACATTGGCTTCAATGGAAGCGTCAACAGCCTCGCGAATCAAAGCGCCCTCCGCCTTAAGGTCGAAATACTCGAACATCATAGCATTGGACAATATTTGAGCCAACGGATTGGCAATATTCAAGCCCTTAGCTTGTGGCCATGAACCATGCACAGGCTCGAAAACCGGAGTATGCTCACCTGTTGAAGCAGATGGCAACAAACCCATTGAACCACTGATGCATGAGCTCTCATCAGTAAGAATATCACCAAAGGTGTTTTCTGTCACAATCACATCGAAGAACTTAGGTTCCTGGATCATGCGCATAGAAGCATTATCAACATACATAAAGTCTGTCTTCACATCAGGATATAGAGGTGCCATCTCCTGTCCTATTTGTCTCCACAGACGAGAGGATGCCAGCACATTGGCCTTATCCACAATGGTAAGGTGATGGTTTCGCTTACGGGCATATTCAAAGCCCACCTTCAAGATTCGTTCTATTTCAGGACGAGAATAGAAATTAGTATCAAAAGCCTTATCATTATCTTGGTACTTTTCACCAAAGTACATACCACCTGTGAGTTCACGGATAGTAATAAAGTCAGCTCCATCTACCAATTCTTCCTTCAAAGGAGACTTGTGTAACAAGCTTTTGAATGTTTGCATCGGACGGATATTAGCATAGAGACCCAACTTCTTACGCATGGCCAGCAAACCTTGTTCAGGGCGAACTTTAGCTGTAGGATCATTGTCAAACTTTGGGTCGCCCACTGCAGAGAACAATACGGCATCAGCCCTCATACAAGCTTGGAATGTTTCTTCAGGGAAAGGATTACCCACCTTATCGATGGCATCTGCTCCACAGATAGCATATTCGTAAGTAACTTGATGTCCAAACTTCTTGCAAACGGCGTTCATCACATCAACGCCCACCTTTGAAATCTCAGGACCGATACCATCACCGGCCAATACAGCAATCTTGAAATTCATAATATGTATTCTTTTTTAATTATTATCATTATCTTCGTAAAGATCCTTGCCTGATTCGTATTCATCCTCTATCATATTGAGCATCTTGAAAGTGGCTTTAATAGCAGCTTCCGTTTGGTCGGCATCCAAACCTCGGGTGCGGAACTCACGGTTATCAAAGCTCCATGAAATAACGGTCTGCACCAAAGCATCAGTACGTCCACCAGGTGGGATACTTACCACATAGTTTGTCAGCATGGGGAACCTACGTCTTAAAGTCTTTTCATAAACATTTCGCAAGGCACGCACAAAAGCATCATATTGGCCATCGCCACTTGAACTTTCTTCAAATTCCTTACCATTGACTTCAATCTTAAGCATAGCCATTGGTTTCAAACCATGAGCCAAGTTAATGACATAACTCTTCAGCTTTACTTTGTCATTAGTAACACCATGTTTCAACACGTCTGATACAATATACGGCAAGTCTTCAGGGGTTACAAGTTCTTTCTTATCACCCAACTCAATAATACGTTCTGTAACTTTGCGCATAGAGACATCGTCAAGATCAAGACCTAACTCATCAAGATTCTTTCGGATATTAGCTTTACCACTATTCTTACCTAAAGCATACTCTCGCTTTCGGCCAAATCGTTCTGGTAACAAATCATTGCAATAAAGATTGCGCTTGTTATCACCATCAGCATGTACACCGGCAACCTGAGTAAAGACACTCTCGCCTACGATCGGACGGTTAGGAGCTATTGGAATACCAGAATAGGAGGAAACTATACGACTGGCTTCATTCAGACGGCTCTCATCAATATGGGTGATTGCATTGAAATGATCTTTTAATATGGCTTGAACACTGGCAAGTGGCGCATTCCCAGCACGTTCGCCCAAACCATTAATAGTGGTATGCAAACCTTTACAACCTGCAAACACAGCAGCCAACACATTGCTCACAGCCAGGTCATAATCGTTATGGGCATGAAAATCAAAATGTGTATGAGGATAGCGTTTCTTCATCTTTTTGATGAAATCATGCGTCTGCATTGGGTTTAAGATACCAAGTGTGTCAGGTAACATGAATCGTTTAATGTTAGTTTGTGTAAGCGCATCCATCAATTTGAACACATAGTTGGGAGAATCTTTCATGCCATTACTCCAGTCCTCAAGATACACATTGGCCTCCATACCAAGCGAAGTAGCATATTCCAAAGTTTTCTTGATATCTTCAATATGCTCTTCCACCGTTTTCTTAAGCTGATAGGTACAATGCTTTTCAGAGCCTTTGCAAAGCATATTGATAACTCGGCATCCAGTGGAATGTATCCAATCGACAGAAGTACACCCGTCTATAAAGCCCAGCACCTCCACTTGATTTAGATGATTGTGTCGCTTTGCCCAATCACAAATCATAGTCACTGCTTCATGTTCTCCATCTGACACGCGAGCAGAAGCCACCTCAATACGATCAACCTTGACACCATCCAACAGTAGACGAGCAATCATTAGTTTTTCATGAGGGACGAAAGACACACCATTCGTTTGTTCACCATCTCGCAAGGTGGTGTCCATGATTTCTATTTCACGCAGCAAATTATCTTTCATTCTTCTTCTCCCAAGCCTCTATCTTATCCTTATTCTCCAAAAGGAAATCGATGTCGTCAAGTCCATTCATCAAACAATGCTTTTTGTAGGCATTGATTTCAAATTGTTCACTTTTGCCTGTAGCTTTATTAGTAATGGTTTGATTAGGTAAATCTACCTCTACTTCCATCTTAGGATTAGCATTAATGGAATCAAAGAGTTCCTGCAAGAACTGCTCACTCACCACTACTGGTAACACAAAGTTGTTTAACTCGTTATTCTTGTGGATATCGGCAAAAAAGCTACTCACCACCACACGGAATCCATAGTCAGCAATGGCCCATGCTGCATGTTCACGACTACTTCCACTGCCGAAGTTTTTACCTGCTACCAGCACTACTCCACTATAAGTAGGATTATTTAAAACAAAATCTTTAATCGGATTACCTTGTTTATCATACCTCCAGTCTCGGAAAAGATTTTCTCCGAAACCTTTCTTGTCTGTAGCTTTCAAAAAGCGAGCTGGAATAATCTGGTCAGTGTCAACATTCTCTAAAGGAAGTGGCACACAAGTACTGGTGATAATATTGAATTTTTGTTTCATAATGCACTTAAATGATAGTTCTTGGATCTGTTAACACACCTGTGACAGCTGCAGCTGCAGCAACCAATGGACTGGCAAGTATGGTTCGTGAACCTGGACCTTGGCGGCCTTCAAAGTTACGATTACTGGTTGAAACAGCATATTTGCCTGCAGGGATTTTATCATCATTCATAGCCAAGCATGCAGAGCAACCAGGTTGACGAATTTCAAACCCAGCATCCTTCAGTACAACATCCAAACCTTCCATCCGAATCTGCTGGTCAACAGCCCAAGAGCCAGGTACTAACCAAGCAGTCACACCATCAGCTTTCTTCTTACCTTTAACAACTGATGCAAAAGCGCGAAAATCTTCAATGCGACCATTGGTACATGCACCAAGGAACACATAGTCTATCGGATGCCCTAATAATTGCTGACCAGGCTGAAATCCCATATAATTCATAGACTTCATAAATGAAGCCTGAGCTGCCTCACCCATTCCTTCCAAAGTAGGAATACTATCGGTAATGCTCATCCCCATACCAGGGTTTGTACCATATGTTATCATTGGTTGTATATCTGCCCCATCAAAGTAAAGTTCCTTGTCAAAAACTGCATCCTCCCCACTCTTCAGTGTTTCCCAGTAAGCAACTGCCTTATCCCACGCTTCTCCAACAGGTGCATATTCACGGCCTTTGATATACTCAAATGTCTTCTCATCAGGAGCGATAAACCCACCACGAGCACCCATCTCGATAGAGAGATTGCAAAGCGTGAGACGTCCTTCCATAGAAAGGTCTCTAACAACAGCCCCTGCATATTCTACGAAATAGCCAGTTGCACCAGAAGTTGATATTTTAGACATCAAGTACAATGCAACATCTTTAGCCGTAACACCCTTACCCAAAGAGCCTGAAATATTGATGCGCATGGACTTTGGTTTCTGCTGCAAAATACACTGTGAGGCAAGCACCATTTCCACCTCACTGGTACCGATTCCAAATGCTACAGCTCCCATAGCTCCGTGTGTAGAGGTATGTGAATCGCCGCAAACAATAGTCATACCAGGCAAACTCAATCCTCTCTCTGGACCGACGACATGGATAATTCCATTCTTGGGATTCATCATGCCAAAATGAGTCAAGCCAAAATCTTTAGCATTTTCAGCCAAAGTATCCACCTGTTTCTTGGAAACAGGGTCTTCTATCGGCTTATCTTGATCATGTGTAGGCGTGTTATGATCTGGCATGCAGAAAATCTGTGCAGGTCGTAAACATTTCAATCCTCTCTGTCTCATACTGGCGAATGCCTGCGGACTGGTTACTTCATGGCAATACAAACGATCGATGTAAAGTTGGGTAGGACCATCCTCTATCTGTTGCACCACATGGGCATCCCAAATTTTGTCAAATAAAGTATTCATATATTACTCTGCTTTTTTAATCTTAAATTTGTTGATACAATCGATGTATGCTTCAACTGAAGCAGTAACAATATCGGTATTTGCGCCAAAACCATAGTATAGGCTTCCATCATATTCCACCTGCATGTGTACCTTACCTACATCATCACTACCCTTACTGATTGCCTGAATAGTAAACTCCTTCAGCGTCATCTGTTTAAGGATAATTTTCTTCAAAGCTTTGATGGCAGCATCTACAGGACCATTACCTGTAGCAGCTGCTTCAAATTTTTGCCCAGAAATATCAAGGCCGATGCTTGCCACACTACGAACTCCCATACCTGTAGTTACTTGCAGGAAATCAAGTTTGATAGCATGAGAAGCTGTTCTATCGGCACCAGCTAACATCATTACATCGTCATCTGTAATTTCTTTTTTCTTGTCTGCCAGACGTAAGAAAGCTTCATAAATCTGATCTACTTTTTTGTCATCAGATACATCTACGCCTAAAACACTCATTCGATATTTCAAAGCTGCACGACCACTACGAGCTGTCAGTACGATAGAGTTATCATCCAGACCAACATCCTTTGGATCCATAATCTCATAAGTATTGACGTTCTTAAGCACTCCATCTTGATGAATGCCACTAGAATGAGCAAATGCGTTTCTACCCACAATAGCTTTGTTGGGTTGAACAGGCATATTCATTAATCCACTTACCATACGACTGGTTGGATAAATCTTGGTAGTATTGATATTAGTATCCACTCCTATGCCTTTATGACATTTTAGAATCATGGCTATCTCTTCCAATGAAGTATTACCAGCTCGCTCACCTATTCCATTGATGGTGACCTCCACCTGACGGGCACCACCTAAAACGCCATGTAAGGTATTAGCCGTAGCCATACCTAAATCATTATGACAATGTGTAGAAATAATCGCCTTATCGATACAGTCAACATGCTCTTTAAGGTATTTGATTTTCTCATAGTACTCTAGGGGCAAGCAATAGCCTGTTGTGTCTGGTATGTTCACAACAGTAGCTCCTGCCTTGATAACGGCCTCGACAACTCTTGCCAAGTATTCGTTATCGGTTCGTCCAGCATCCTCGGCATAGAACTCAATATCCTCAACGAACTTTTTGGCATATTTCACTGCAGCTACAGCACGTTCAATAATTTCTTCCCTATTTGAATTAAATTTATACTTGATGTGTTCGTCACTTGTTCCTATACCAGTATGAATACGCTTGTGCTTGGCATATCTCAAAGATTCAGCAGCAACATCGATATCCTTCTCCACTGCACGTGTTAACGCACAGATCGTTGGCCAAGTAACAGCTTTAGATATCTCAATTACAGAATTAAAATCACCAGGACTTGAGATGGGGAAACCAGCTTCAATAATATCGACACCCAAAGCCTCAAGTTGCTTGGCAACCTGAATTTTCTCAACTGTGTTCAACTGGCATCCAGGGACTTGCTCTCCATCACGCAGTGTGGTATCAAAAATAAATAATCTTTCGCTCATATGTCTATTTTAATAATATTCAACAAAAAAAGCCTTACGCACCGTGGAAGTGAGAAAGGCTCTATATTAAATAACATCACATATATTTACGCACATATCTCACTTCCACTGACACCCGCCAGTCGAATAATAATGCCACTTAGTAGAATATATGTATTGTTAATAATCATGATCCTATTTTTTAAAACGATGCAAAGTTAAAGAAAAAATTGTTGACATCAAACAAAATCGTTACTTTTTTAAGTATCAACGTAACATTTTCGCATAAATAATAATAGCCCAAGAATATCCTTTAAAAAAAAAGGACAGCCCATGTGTTGTTTAACACAAAGGCTGTCCCATCAAAGACGGCGGCTACCTACTCTCCCACCTTGTGGGCAGT
>OMSH01000267.1 GCA_900313715.1 uncultured Prevotellaceae bacterium | reverse complement strand
ATTTTATAATCTTGTCAACATCCTCTGGTGCTACCTTAAACAGACAGTTGATGCGAATCTCGTTATTACTTGCGGCTGCTGGAGCTGTCTCTTCCTGCTGCTGTGCAGCTTTCTGTGCGCATGATGCCATAATAAGGCTCATCATTGCCAAACCATACATTATCCTTTTCATACTTTTATTTATTTATATTTACTTTTAATTAGTTTCTTGATGCAAAACTACGTAAAAAGGAAATGCTTGTCAAGAGGTGATAAAAAAGTAGGGTAGTTACAAAAAAGTCTATATTGGAGATGTCAGTCCATTAAAAAAATGACTTTAACTTTTATTATAAAATTATTTGGCTGTGTAATATTTTTCCCTTATCTTTGGACTGATAATTATGAACTTAACGCACAACTGTCATGCTTAAGAAAGAAGAGAAAAACAGCATCTTTGAGGTATGTCCCGTTCGTAACGTAGTAGCCCGTTTTGGCAATAAATGGGCGTTCTTGGTCATATTGGTAGTTAGTGAGAAGGGTTCTATCCGTTTTGGTGAGTTGAACCGTGCTATTCCTGATGTGTCAACAAAAGTGTTGTCAAATACACTACGGGCATTGGAAGACGATGCTCTTATCCAACGTAAAGTTTTCCCCGAGGTTCCTTTGCATGTAGAATATCAGCTCACGGAATTAGGCAAAGAACTTGTGCCTTTCATCGTATCGCTTACTGCCTGGGCCGACAAGCATCGTGAATATATTGTGGCTCATCGTAAGAGCAGCAAAGGTAAGAAGTTTAAAGAGGAGGAGCAGTAGAGTTATTTGCTTCATTATGAAGTAATAAATAAAGGCAGGCCAATTGGTCTGCCTTTATTTGTTAATAATAGCTGAAAAGAATTCCAGCTATTAAATCCTTTAGTACTCAAACATCTTGATACGGAAGATGCCCACCTGACCCGCAGGGATGGTGGCAACGCTGAAGCTGGTTTCATCACCGTTGAGACGATGGCGCAGTTCCTTGCCGTTGGCGTCAAAAGTGAGTTGGTCAACCGAAGCATAAGAGATGTGCTCTGCCTTGCTCTTGGGACTCTTCTCAATTACTACAGAGAGACCGCCAATACCGCCGGCAATGAGGAACTCATCCTCGCCAGTTTGGATTACCAATAAGCCGGCCGCAACATCCGATTGCTTTACTTCATCCACACTCATGCCAAACAGATTCTCAGCGCCTTGGGTAGATGAACGCCTGATAGAGATGGTGTATTTGCCCATATCGACTTTGTCGGTTGTCTTATTCTTGTTGATAAACAAGCCGTCCATCTGGTCGGTATATTGATACTTCAAAATCTCAGGCATGATGTTCTTCAAGGCTCCGTATGCCAACTGAATAGAATTATCGCCTTCGGCAGCATTGTTGAAATACCAGTTGCCGTCAATGCCGAAAGGTGAGTAGCACAGGGCATCATACTTGCCATATACATAAAACGCACGGGCTGCTGCACTTGGGTCAACAGTGGTTTCAGGGATAAACAGTGGGTTGCCAGAGAACTGGTATTCCTTTGCTACCCAGTCGATGAAATCAACAATATAGATGTCGGGCGCAAAGAAATCAACAGCAGGAGCTGCAGCACGCCAAACATCGAATGTATGAGCAAATGGAGCACCAGAAGGATACTTGCCAGGTTCTGGACCAGACTCCTGTTTCATCCATGCATTGACATACATGGGGATAGGATATTCAGCCTTGCCCTGACGGGTTACTTCGCCCACATATTTAGCATAGTTCCATGCACTGAACAGTTCTTCGGTATAATAAGGATATGTGATCTGCCACTCGGTAGAACCTTCCTTGAAATCAGGTTTGGGCTGACCTTTGCCAAACACCTCTTCCCAAGTGCCTTTCTCCTTGTTGCCGTTGGCTTTCCATACCTTCTGCAACTCAGGATGCAGTTCGTTCTTATGTGCTTTTAAGTAAGCTATCAGCTCAGCAGGTACCTGACTGTTGAATGCCTTGTTGGCAGCATCGCTGTAGTCACGCTGGCTGTGGTTGTCGCCTGGGCGCATAAAATTGCCCATGTTGAACATACCCAGTTCGTTCTCGACCTGCATCATCACCACTGTATGGTCTTTGCTATCTACCTCCTTGATGTGTCGCATCAGTGCAGCGTAAGCTTTTGCATCAGCCTTCATGGCATTCTCGCTCAGCGGAGAAATCATGTTCAATGTCACACCGTCGCTGGTCTTGGCACGTGGGAAGCGCTTGCTGTCTTTCTTCACCCATTCAGGTGCGTAGGTAGATTCTGTGTTTTTCCAAGAAGCAAACCAGATAAGTACCAGCTTGAGGTTTTCCTTGCGGGCACCCTCGATAATGCTATCTACCAAGTCATATTCATACTGTCCCTCAACAGGCTCAAACAGTTCCCAAGATACGGTGGCAATTACTGTGTTAAGGTTCTTGTCGGCCATCTTTTTCCAGATAGGTGCAATGTAGTGGGCACTACCTGCCGACGAGTTATGCAGCTCGCCTCCCAACATCAGGAAAGGTTTGCCATCAATGATAAGTTGAGTACCCTTCGCATTTTTCTGCACGCGAGGCATGTTGGCATCCTGCGCCAAGGCGAATGCCGCCATTACGGAGAGCGACAAAGCCATCAAGATTTTTTTCATTTTCATAAGACTAAATTATTATAATAGTTATTTTATTATTAATTGTCTTAGTTCTTCCACACTGTCAACGATATGTTGTGGATGGAATGGTTCCAGTTCGCTGCGCGGACGAAACCCCCAGGTGACACCACAAGTCTCTACACCTGCATTGCAT
>OMSH01000021.1 GCA_900313715.1 uncultured Prevotellaceae bacterium | reverse complement strand
TCGCTGGAGATAGCCGAGGTGACAGGAAAGCCTCACAACGATGTGCTGAAAGCCATCAGAAAGATGGAGGAAGCATGGGTGAAAGTACAAGGGGGAAAATTTTCCCTCTTGCAAAAAACGTATGTTCTGCCTAACGGTGGAACCAAGTCCCAACCCTTCTACAACCTGACAAAAACCGAGTGCTTATACATCGCCACCAAGTTCAGCGACGAGGCACGAGCCAAACTCGTTTTGCGTTGGGAGCAATTGGAAAAGGAGCGTATCATGCAAGGGGCAATTCGCCACATGCTGGTAACCGACTCCGACATCATGAACGAAGCCGAGCGCATTGTAACCAACACTTTGGTCAACAGCAACCGCAATGCCGACGGCTGTTTCACAGCTTCGGACATTGCCAAGACCATCGGCATAGATGTGCAAGACCTGAACAGCTTCCTGGTGGACAGGGGCATTCAGAAATGGAGGCGAGGGCAGTTTCGCCTCACCAAGAACTACGAGGGACGCCACCTTACGGAAGACCGCCTCTTTATCTACTACTCCAAGGAAGGAAAGCAGAAAAAGCAGACCTATTTGGTATGGACGCAGAAGGGTGCTGACTTCATCAACAGCCTTCTCTAATTGAAGTAATCCTATTATTCACATTTTTAATTTTACAGAATTATGAGAAAACAAAACAATTCAAAAGAACAAAAGGGTAAAGTAAAAGTGCACTGCTACAGAAAGCAAGTCACTATCACTTTTTTTATTGACAAAACAGCCATAGCAAAACTCAACGAACTGCAGGGCGTTGTAAGTCCCGAGCTGTATGAGATGATGCTACTTGCATTGGCTGGTTTCTGTGAAGATGTGCAAATGATACTGGCTGAGTGCTGGGTTGACTTTGCACTGAACAACAACATAGGCTGCACATGCTGCCTTTCAATCGACAATGCGTTAGAGAAAGGCTATTGTTTCATAGCCATCGAAAAGGGCATTGACATGCGCCAATTCGTAGAGACATGGAACAAACTGATCACGTTAGAACACAGTAAGAATTAAACTAACCCGAGTCGGAAGATGAGCGAAGAAAAGTATCCGGATGTAATTGAGCTCAAACTAAACTTTGCTTTTCGGATGCTCATTAAAACGATTCATTATGAAAGAAAAAACTGAAGGTACTGTAAAGAAGTACATTGAGCTTCCAGAGGAAGCACTGAAAAGCCTGAAAGACGGCAAGTTTGTAGAAGGTACACTGCACGTGGACAAAAAAACTGGCAAGATTATATTCAATGCCTGGAAACGCAAGCCCAATACCAGCAAGAAAGACAGGGTGATTTGCTACCACTCCAACGGCTGGCTGAAGGAAAGCGACAACAACCTGAAGTTCTTCGCTTCAGTAAGCAAGCGAGTAGGGGCGGTGTGCGCTTGTCAGACCATGGATGACGAGTTGCAATATGTGACCGAAGAACTCTTCCAGAAGATCGAGAACGGAGAAATTGATTCCAATAACCTTAAACTCTATTAAACTTATGGAGAAGATTGTAACTATCGTAGCGGTAGGCGCATACGCTGAGCGCCAGTACCAGAAACAGGACGGAACTACTGAATATTTCAAGAGTCGTGGCTTGGTGATGAAACAAGGTGGCGACACCTTCTACGGTGAGATGACAGGTGATTTCGCCTCGAAGAACCGAGAAACGCAGTTCCAAGAGAATATGTTCTATCAAGTACGAGGTAATTGGCGCCACCGTACCTGGGGCGATAACAATGACCGCCATGAGAACATGTTCTACATTTCTGACATTCAACCTTTATAATCATTAGGTAAAAAAACACATTGATATGTATAGTATTCAGAAAAACTTTTTCAATCCTACAACTATAATAGATGAACAAAAGTTCTATCAAGTGGTGAGAAACCCTGAAAACAAAGCCCTGATTGACGGCTTTAGACAAACAGGCGATGCCAACCTAAAGAAGAAACTGCCCGCCTTTATCTTCCAGGCCACCTTTGACGAAACAACTTCCAAGAGTGGCAAGTTAGGTGCTTGGCGAAAGCAAGCAGCCACAAGGCTGACCGGTTTGGTAGTTTTAGATATAGACCATGTAGAAAAACCTTTAGAACTTATCGAGACTTGGAAGAAAGACCAAGACTTTGATAAGTTGGGAATACTCCTTATCTACATTACGCCGAGTGGCAAAGGTCTGAAGGTGGTGTTCAAAGCCAACATAGCTTGGGGCAACCTGGCCGACAACCAGTTCGAGATGGCCAAGCTCTTAGGCGTCGAAGCAGATGAAAGCGGCAAAGATGCCAGCCGTATGGCATTTGTCTGCAAAGAAGAAGATATCCAATTTATTAACCAAGAATTATTTACTTATGAAAACAAAGAATTTGCTGAGAAATACAATGATCAGTACCGCAATGGTAATAGTAACCCTGTTAATCATAGTAGTGTGGCCCATCAGGAAGTTAGACAAGTGCCTACAGAGAGTAGGTCGCTGGCTGCTGAGCAAGTGGCGGAGCAATTAGAAACACCATGCTTCAAGGGCAAACCCTACAGTGAAATCATTGATGAGTGGTGGAGCCGTCACGGCGGCACACCCTCGCAAGGCGAGCGAAATGTAAAGCTCTACAATTTAGCTGTGAATCTGCGAGCCATTTGCGACAACAACAAAGAGCTGCTGTTGCAGATCATGCCAAGGTTAGGGCTGAGCGACCAAGAGTTCCAGAGCATCATCGACTCCGCTTGCAAGGAACAGCCCAAGGGTATATCAAAAGTAATGCGTGAGATTTTGGAGGGCAAGGATGTTCCTGTAGAGAAGTATGATGACAGCATCGACAAAAAGTTGTGGCTCTGGGGCAGGGAGTTTGAAGAACTCTCCCAGTATTACCCCATCCTGAAGGATATCACCAAAGGCTTGAAGCCCAATCAGTATGCATCAGCCTTCTTTGTGGCAGGAGCCTTCTTTATGGCACTGATGACACGTTGCTGGTATAGGTTCTACCATCGTCCGGAAGAAAAGAGGCGACTCAATGCTTCCGTTATCATCGAAGGTGACCCAGCAAGTGGTAAGAGTTTTGCCACCAGGCTTTATAAGATCTTGATGACACCTATCTTTACTGCCGATAAGGTGGGAAGGGATGCCATCAATGCTTATCGAGAGTTGATGAAAACCAAGGGTGCCAACAAGGAGAAACCCACCAAGCCCAAAGTGGTAGTCAGGATTCATCCTGCCCGAACTTCCAACGCTCAGTTCATACAAGATATGGTTAATGCTGTTGAGGTGGTGGATGGTGAGGAAATGCAGTTGCACATGCTGACTTTCGACACTGAGTTGGACAATACCTTGAATATCCAAAAGGGTGGTTCTTGGATTGACAAAATCTCTTTGGAATTCAAAGCTTTCCACAATGAAGAAGATGGTCAAGCCTACTCGAATGTAGATTCCATTATGCAAGACTTTATCGTTACTTGGATCTATGTCTATACAGGTACTCCCATCGCATTGAAGAAGAAAGTGAATGAACGCAATTTCGGTTCCGGTTTGGCCACACGCCTTACTTGCATCCCTTTGCCCAGCACGAACTTCGAGATGCTGACTCGCGAAGATCATGTAGATTACGAGAGCGATGAACGCCTGAAAGAGTGGGCTATGAAACTCGACCGCATGAAGGGCGAGTTGCCCATGCAAAAGATAGTGGATGCCCTCTTTGACTGGACCGAACGCCGTATGGCCGATGCAGCCTACAATGATTCAAAAGCAGACGAAATGTTGCTCAAACGATGTGCCTATCATGGTGTCAACTTTGCAGCACCGTTCATTGTGATGCGTCATTGGAACGAACTGAAGAAAGACGGTGAGTTCTGGTGTGGCGAGTTCGAGACGGACGAAATTGATTGGCGATTGGTAGAACTGATTGTTAACATCCAGTACGCTTGTCAGAAGCACTACTTTGGGGCTATGGCCGAGAAGTACTTTGATGACAAGACCAGGGATGCCGCCGTTAACCGTCAGCGTCAGCAAAAGACCGTAGAATCTTATGGAAGATTACCTGACGAATTTACGGTTGATGATGTGATGCGTTGCTTTGACCTCAACTCTTATGCTGCTGCCCGAGTGAGGACGAGTCGCTTTGTAAAAGACGGTCTTGCTAAGAAGATAGATGATTCAGTTAAAGACGGACGACGACAGGCTTTATTCCAAAAGATTGGCCAGATGTTGTATTAGCGTACCAACGTACCATCGTACCAACGTATCATCGTAACATTTTATATTTTCATAAAACTAAAACGAAATTATGTTAGATAGAACAAGATACCTCTCCGAGCATTTTTCGCTCGGAGAGCTGACGAAGACGAGCTTCAAGACAGAAGACAATAACGATCCTCCTTTAGAGGTGGTTGAGAATTTGATTGACCTGTGCGAAAACTGGTTAGAAGAACTGCGGTTCAACTATAATACCATCTATGTATTGAACAGCATCGAGGATTACTATACCTCGAAAGAAGTAGAGCCCTTAGTCATCAATCAGGGCTTCCGTTCCTATCAAGTCATGTTGGCAATGGAGAAAGTAGGGCTAAACCCCAGTAAGACCAGCAACCACATGAAAGGCTGTGCGGTAGATATCCGATGTGCAGGGGTAGAGCAAGCCCTTCGCTACATGACCATCCTCATAGACATAGCCGACCAGAAAAAGCAAGAGTTTGATGAACTATTTTTGGAACGCAAAACCATGCGGAGCGAGGGAGGCACTCCAACCAGCTATGTC
>OMSH01000002.1 GCA_900313715.1 uncultured Prevotellaceae bacterium | reverse complement strand
CTCTGTTTTCTCCACAGTATTTCATGTAGAATATAACGGCAAGAAGCTGAATATTATCGATTGCCCGGGTAGTGATGACTTCGCTGGTGCTTATCTGACAGCTTTGAACGTAACAGATACAGCTATTCTGTTGCTCAATGGTCAATATGGTCCTGAGGTAACTACTCAGAACCACTTCCGTTATACAGAGAAGTTGGGCAAACCAGTGATTTTCCTGGTGAACCAGTTGGATAGCGATAAGTGCGACTATGACAACTGTGTGGAACGTCTGCGTGAGATATATGGCTCAAAGGTGGTACAGGTTCAGTATCCTTTGAATCAGGGTCCTGATTTCAACTCACTGATTGACGTGCTGTTGATGAAGAAGTATTCATGGGGGCCAGAAGGTGGTGCTCCTACCATTGAAGATATCCCTGCTTCCGAAATGGACAAGGCTACCGAGTTGCACAACAAGTTGGTAGAAGCTGCTGCTGAACACGATGAGGGGCTGATGGAGAAATTCTTTATGGAAGAGCCTTTGAGTGAAGATGAACTGCGTATGGGTATCCGCAAGGGTTTGGCATGTCGTGGTATGTTCCCTGTTTTCTGCGTATGTGCTGTGAAGGATATGGGCGTTCGCCGTTTGATGGAGTTCCTGGGCAACGTGGTGCCTTTCGTTGATGATATGCCAGCTGTAAAGAACACAGCAGGTGAGGAAGTAAAACCAGATTCTAATGGTCCTACTTCTGTATTCTTCTTCAAGACTTCTGTTGAGCCACATATCGGTGATGTACAATACTTCAAGGTGATGAGTGGTACGCTGAAGGAAGGTGACGACCTGACTAACGCTGACCGTGGCTCAAAGGAGCGCATCGCTCAGATCTATTCTCCTGCAGGTGCTAACCGCGAGAAGGTAGAGATGATGGTAGCTGGTGATATAGGTTGTACCGTGAAATTGAAGGATGTTCGCGTAGGCAACACTCTGAACGGTAAGGATTGCGAGTATCGTTTCGACTTTATTAAGTATCCTAACTCTAAGTATTCACGTGCTATCCGTCCTGCCAACGAGGCTGATATGGAGAAGATGATGGGCTTGCTGAACCGTATGCATGAGGAAGACCCAACTTGGGTTGTTGATCAATCAAAGGAATTGCGCCAGACTATCCTCTACGGACAGGGTGAGTTCCATCTGCGTACTTTGAAGTGGCGTATGGAGAACAACGAGAAGATGCAGATCATCTATGATGAACCACGCATCCCATATCGTGAAACCATTACCAAGGCTGCTCGTGCCGACTATCGTCACAAGAAACAGTCAGGTGGTGCTGGCCAGTTTGGTGAGGTTCACCTTATTGTAGAGCCTTATACTGAGGGTATGCCAGAGCCTACCGTTTACAAGTTCAATGGTCAGGAATATCGTATCTCTGTAAAGAGTAAGGACGAATATCCATTGGAGTGGGGTGGTAAGTTGGTGTTCTACAACGCTATCGTTGGTGGTTCAATCGACGCTCGCTTTATGCCTGCTATCCTGAAAGGTATCATGTCACGTTTGGAGCAGGGACCGTTGACTGGTTCATATGCTCGTGACGTGCGTGTCATTGTATATGATGGTAAGATGCACCCAGTGGATTCTAATGAAATCTCATTCATGTTGGCTGGCCGTAACGCATTTAGCGAGGCATTCCGCAATGCTGGCCCAAAGATTTTGGAGCCTATCTATGATGTGGATGTTTTGGTTCCTGCTGACTATATGGGTGATGTGATGAGCGATTTACAGGGACGCCGTGCCATGATCATGGGAATGGACAGCGAGTCTGGTTTCCAGAAACTGAGTGCTAAGGTACCTCTGAAGGAAATGTCATCATACTCAACCGCATTGAGTTCACTTACTGGTGGTCGCGCTTCATTCGTAATGAGTTTCTCTGGTTACGAACTTGTTCCAACAGATGTTCAGAACAAGCTGATCAAGGAGTTTGAGGAGAGCAACAAGGAAGAAGAGTAACCCTTACACCTTATTTATATATAAGGACTGCATCTGTATTTAGGTGCAGTCCTTGTTGTTTATTTAGCATTGTTAACGAATAAATAATAAAATAATTAACAATTTATTTGCATGGTATTATTTGAATTGTTAATTTTGCTTCGTCAAACAGAAGTTAATAGTGTAACGCAGATATGAAGAAAACGACAATATGGATATTGGGCATTGTGATGGGATTTTCGTTCCTCAGTTTGCTGTATCTTCAGATTAGTTACATCGAAGAGATGGCCACCATGCGCAACGAGCAGTTTGACGAGTCTGTCAAGCGTGCGTTGTTAGCTGCTTCGAAGGATGTTGAGTCTGAGGAGGTGGATCGCTGGCTGCGTGAGGATATATCTACCCAAGACCGTAATGCCTGGAGTCAGAGCTCACAAAACTCAAAGACACAATCACAAAGTTTTACTATAACAGGTCCTGATGGTTCGAAAATTGAACTGAAGACCTTCTCCGGGACACAGGAGTTGCCTAAGGCAATGATATCACGTCGTCACGGCACAAAAACCATCCCTCAGACGTCTCGATCTATGGCTGAGATGTTGCGCAACCGCTACCTTTATCAGCGTGACCTGTTGGATGAGATAGCCTGGCAGATGGTTTACAATGCCGATGTGAAACCCGTATCGGAAAGAATTAATTTCAGGAACCTTGACAATTACATCCATTCTGGTTTGGTGGATAATGGTGTGAACCTCAGTTATCACTTTAAGGTCATTGATGGCGATGGCAAAGAAGTGTATCGTTGCTCCGATTTCAATGAGAAGGGAAGTGATCAAGTTTATACACAACCTTTGTTCCTGAATGATATGCCAGCTCGTATGAGCATCGTGCAGGTACATTTTCCAGGCAAGCGTGACTATATCTTCGACTCAGTGAGTTTCATGATTCCTTCGGTAGTGTTCACGCTGGTGTTGTTGATAACTTTTATCTTTACCATTTATGTTATCTTCCGTCAGAAGAAGCTGACTGAGATGAAGAATGACTTTATCAACAACATGACACACGAGTTTAAGACGCCTATTTCTACCATATCACTGGCTGCTCAAATGCTCAATGACCCGGCTGTAGCCAAATCGCCCAGTATGTTCCAGCATATCTCTGGCGTGATCAATGACGAGACCAAGCGTTTGAGACTGGAGGTAGAAAAAGTTTTGCAGATGTCGATGTTTGATCACGATAAAGCCACGATGAAGCCCAAGGAAATTGATATGAACGCCTTGATCGAGGGGGTAGTCAATACCTTCAGGTTGAAAGTGGAACGCTATAATGGCAAGATCGACAGCGAATTGTTGGCTGAAGACCCTATTGTCTATGCCGATGAGATGCACATCACCAATGTCATCTTTAACCTAATGGACAATGCTGTGAAGTACAAGCGTGAAGATGTGGATTTGCGTCTCACTGTGAAGACTTGGAATGAAGGCAAGAAGCTGATGATTGCCGTGCAAGACAACGGCATTGGTATAAAGAAAGAAAATTTAAAGAAGATATTTGAAAGGTTCTATCGCGTGCATACAGGTAATCTGCACGATGTAAAGGGATTTGGCTTGGGCTTAGCTTATGTGAAGAAGATTATTACCGACCATAATGGTACTATCAAGGCTGAGAGCGAACTGAATGTCGGAACCAGGTTTATTATTGCATTACCTTTATTTAATCTTGAGTGATATGGAAGATAAATTACGTATTCTATTATGTGAGGACGATGAGAATCTGGGCATGCTGCTCAGGGAGTATTTACAGGCCAAGGGCTATATTGCTGACCTCTTCCCAGATGGCGATGCCGGCTACAAGGCTTTCTTGAAAACGAAGTATGACATTTGCGTGTTTGACGTGATGATGCCTAAGAAGGACGGTTTTACGCTGGCAAAAGAAGTGCGTTCTGCCAATTCTGAGGTTCCAATCATCTTCTTGACCGCCAAGACGCTAAAGGAAGATATCCTGGAGGGCTTCAAGCTGGGTGCGGATGATTATATCACCAAGCCTTTCAGCATGGAAGAGCTGACACTACGTGTAGAGGCTATCTTGCGTAGGGTGAAGGGAAAGAAGAACAAAGATAACAATACTTTCAAGATTGGTAAGTTTACCTTTGACATTCAGAAGCAAATATTGTCTATCGATGGTGAGCAGACAAAGCTTACTACGAAGGAGTCGGAACTGTTGAACCTGCTTTGCACACATGCTAATGATGTGCTGAACCGCGACTTCGCTTTGAAGACCATCTGGATTGACGATAACTATTTCAATGCCCGTAGTATGGATGTGTATATCACTAAACTGCGTAAGCACCTAAAGGCTGACCCAGCCATAGAGATTATCAATATTCACGGAAAGGGATATAAGTTGATTATCCCAGAGCCAAATGAGGAATAAGCATAATAAATAAAGGCGGCTTCTAATGAAGCTGCCTTTATTGTTTTTCAAACACGAACTCGTGCGGGAAGATTAGTCTGCCAAACGCTTGTTGATGACGATGTAAACGATCAAACCTACTACCATAAGGAAGAAGAGGCCACCCAATACACCATTGTTGTTAACGTTGCCGGTAAACTGGCAAGCAATCATGCCTAAGCCACCCAGCAGAATCAAAATCAGTCCCAGATTTTTTAATAAGCCTTTCATGTGTACACTATTTTTTAATTATTATAATAATCTGACTAAAATCATTTACAAAGTAAAGGAAAATTCTTTAACGAAAGAAATTATTTCAGGTAAAAAAATAAAAAAGTACCCAATTATTTTCGTTTTGGCCTTTTAAGCCTCTTTGTTCGGTTTCTCTTGCATGTTGTTGAATATCTTCTTCAGCAGATTTTGACCAATCGCCAATTCTTGGGAAGAAACATTGACAAGTGCCTTTCGCATAGTGGCATTTGCCACCAAGAATGCCTTTTCTTCAATGGCTTTTCCCTCTGCTGTTAGTACAATCAGATTACTGCGTTTGTCGTTCTCGTCTACAGTCCTTTTTGCCAGTCCTTTATCCTCTAAACTGTCAATTAATCTTGTCATGTTGGGTTTGTCCTTGAAGGTAATGTTGCAAAGTTCTTGCTGTGTCACCCTATCTTTCTTCCATAACAATGATAACACCGTCAGCTGCTCTGGCGAGATGTCGATACCCTCTTCTTTGAAGTCTATGATGAGCCTGCGGTTAATGGCAGCAGAAACCCTGCCGTTAAGTACTGCAAAAATCAAGGTCACATCAAAATCA
This sequence comes from uncultured Prevotellaceae bacterium, assembly GCA_900313715.1. Taxonomy (GTDB): domain Bacteria; phylum Bacteroidota; class Bacteroidia; order Bacteroidales; family Bacteroidaceae; genus Bacteroides. The sequence goes on along the minus strand of OMSH01000002.1, from coordinate 588 downwards.
AACTGCTCTATTCCTTTCATTATAGTATAGGTATATTTAATTGCAAAGATAATGCAAACCGAATACAGAACAAAATTAGCAAGCCTGTTTTTATGGTAATATGGAGTATATCTTCTAAAATTGCATAAAAATTTGGCAGTTCCAAATAAAATCCCTACCTTTGCATCCGCAATTTTGCAAAACAAGTTTTTTATTTATTAAACAGTATGAATCAATACGAAACCGTTTTCATTTTGACTCCCGTTTTGTCTGACGAACAGATGAAGGAAGCGGTAGGAAAATTCACTGGCATCATCACCGCAAATGGTGGTAAGATTGTCAATGAAGAAAGCTGGGGCTTGAAGAAGCTGGCTTATCCTATTGAGAAGAAGACCACTGGTTTCTATCAGTTGGTAGAGTTCGAGGCTGATCCTACAGTGATCGCTAAGTTAGAGGTTAATTATCGTCGCGATGAGCGCGTTCTTCGCTTTTTGACATTGAAGCAGGAAAAATATGCTGCTGAGTATGCTGCTAAGAGAAGAGGTCTTAAAACTAAAAAGGAGGATTAATTATGGCACAGAATCAGAACGTTCAAGAGCAGTCTGAAAT
>OMSH01000033.1 GCA_900313715.1 uncultured Prevotellaceae bacterium | reverse complement strand
GCCCAACGACAAGAAATTCATGGTGCGTATGCTTGACGAGACCAGTCAGGTGCGTGACACCCAGAAACTGGCTCTGCGTGTGAAGGAACTAATTGACCAGTACGGAATACCGAAATTCCTGGGTTTGGGCGACCGTCTGCTCTTTTGGATGTATAAAAAGTTTGCTTATAAACCTTTGTTTAACTGGGTGGCTGTACCCATTATCAAGTGGCGATTACGTCGTGACACCAGCAGGGTAATCATTGATGCCGCTCGTCCTCATTTAACACAACATTTGGCTACACGATTTGAGCAGCATATTGGTCAGAACGTAAATCTATTGGGTGAAGTGGTATTAGGTGATGGTGAGGCAGACAAACGTTACTATTCTTATTTGGAAGCACTGAAAGAGCCTGACATCAACTATATCTCTGTAAAGATTTCGGGTATCTATGCACAGACTCATGCATTGAATTACAAAGAATGCTTCCCTGAACTGATACGCCGCATGTCAGAGCTGTATCAAACGGCCATCGACTATCCTTATACCGATGCTGATGGAGTGACTAAACCAAAGTTCATCAACCTGGACATGGAGGAGTACAAGGATGCTCACCTTACCATGAAGTTGTTTAAAGATGTATTGTCATTGCCACAGTTTAAGAACTATGAGGCAGGTATCGTGGTGCAATCTTATTTGCCTGATGCCTGGGATTTCCAAAGTGAACTACTGGAATTTGCCAAGGCTCGTGTTGAAGCTGGTGGGTCACCTATCAAGATGCGTATCGTGAAGGGATGTAACCTCGATATGGAGAATATAGTCAGTGATTTGCGTGGCTGGCCAAATCCTGTTCGTCCAAACAAGACAGAGGTGGACGCCAACTACCTTCACATCATTGAGCGTGGCTTGAAACCAGAGAATGCCAAAGTATTGCATATCGGTATGGCGTCACACAATTTGTTTACCATTTCGTATGCTTACTTGCTGACAGAGATGTACCATACGCCTAAGGATTGCTTCTGTTTCGAAATGTTGGAAGGTATGGCCAACCATGTGTGGAGAGCTCAACGAAAGTTGGGTAACCACGTTATTCTCTATACGCCAGTGGTGAAGAAGGAGCATTTCTTGAATGCCATCTCTTATTTGGTGCGACGCATGGATGAAAATACTGCTCCTGACAACTTCCTGACACATTCGTTCTCGTTGAAGCCGGATACTCCAGAGTGGAAAGAGTTGCAGCAGCAGTTTATCAACGCGTATAATATGAAGGATACCATCACCCATATTCCTACTCGTACGCAAGATCGTAACAAACCTTATATAGGACAGGAACCTCAGGATGAAATGATCAACGAGCCAGATACCGACTTCGACCGCTTCTGCAACCAAGAGTGGGTGGAGAAGATTTTTGCAAAATGGAAATCTACAGGCAAGATGAACTATGAGAAGGCAGGGTGGGGTGACTGGAAACCTGGTGACACACTGCCTACGCAAATAGGTGACGAGCTGGTATATAATGAAGATAAGGTGAGCTACTACGACCGTAGTCAGGAGGGTGATGTGTTGGTTTGCGAGATGTCAAGAGCTAATAAAGTACAGGTTGAACAAATACTGGATATCGCAGAGAAAGATGCCGGAGGATGGAGGAATACTACCATTGAGGAGCGTCATCGCATTATGTACAAAGCTGCCAATATTATGGGGCAAATGCGAGGTGATTTGATAGGCTCTATGTGTGCCATTACGGGTAAGACGGTGGAAGAGGCTGATGTGGAGGTGTCAGAGGGTATCGACTATTGCCGTTTCTACACCACAACGATGAAAAAATATGCTGCTTTGGACGACATTGAGATGAAAGCCAAAGGCACGGTATTGGTTTTGTCACCTTGGAACTTCCCATGCGCTATTCCATGCGGTGGTGTGGTGGCAGCATTGTCATCTGGCAATACCTGTATATTGAAACCAGCTACTGTTGCTGCTCCTGTGGCTTGGCTCTTCGCTAAGGCATTCTGGGAAGCAGGCGTCCCTAAGGAGGCACTGCAGGTGATTATAGCAGACCGAGAAGCTACTCCTTTGCTCACAACTTCACCAGTTATTAAGCACATTATACTGACGGGTGGCACTGAAACAGCCCAAAGTATAGCACACACTAATCCGTTAGTACCTTTGTCAGCTGAAACAGGAGGTAAGAACGTGATGATTCTATCTGCTAAGGGTGACCGGGACCATGCCATCATGAACGCTTGTCGTTCGGCCTTCGGCAATGCAGGTCAGAAGTGCTCGGCATGTTCTATCCTTTTGGTAGAACGCTCTGTATACAAAGATCCTGAGTTTATGGAGAAGCTCAAGGACTGCGCTTCTTCACTCAAGGTAGGTGGCGTTTGGAATGCCGGCAATATTGTAGGACCGATGATTACCAACCACAATGAGAAATTGGAAAAAGCATGTAAGTTGGAACCTGGAGAGAAATGGCTGATTGCTCCCGAGTTTGTGGATGAGATGAAATACATCCTCAAGCCTACGGTGAAGATCAACGTGAAGCCTGATTCTTATACTTTCCGTACTGAATTGTTTGCTCCGTTGTTGGCAGTAACGCCATTTGATACTTTGGAGGAGGCGGTGGATCTGGTAAACAGTCTTGATTATGGTTTGACATCTGGTCTGCAATCGCTTGACGAACGGGAACAGAAGTATTGGAAGAACCATATCAAGGCAGGCAACCTTTATATTAATAGAGGTATAACAGGCGCTGTTGTAAATAGACAGCCATTTGGCGGCATGAAGTTATCCGCTTTTGGTCCTGGATTGAAAGCTGGTGGTCCTAACTATTGTGCTCAATTTATGCATATCACTGACAAGCCAGGCTCTACAACTGATTATAAGCAGTCGTATGCTGAATGGTACGAGAAAGAGTTCAAGCACGCGCGCAATATCCAGCCGAAGATTCGTGGCGAGCAGAATGTGTTCCGCTATCTTCCAGTGGATGGCGGCATGGTACTCCGCTTGTTTGGTGATGAAACACTCGAACAAGTGCAGATGGTGCAGTTGGC
>OMSH01000109.1 GCA_900313715.1 uncultured Prevotellaceae bacterium | reverse complement strand
TGCCTCTCCAGAGTAGGATATGAATACTGTAGGGATGCAGAGTGTATCATCTATAATGAATACAGGACTTGTTGGGTCCCATGCAGAATAGCCACGAGCCTCGAAGGTGGAGCGGATGCCACCAGAGGGAAATGATGAAGCATCAGGCTCTTGCTGTACCAGCAGCTTACCAGTAAACTCTTCCACCATGCCGCCTTTGCCGTCATGTTCTATAAAAGAATCGTGTTTCTCTGCTGTTCCTTCTGTCAATGGCTGGAACCAATGTGTATAGTGTGTGGCCCCCATCTCAGTAGCCCATTGTTTCATGCCGGCAGCAACAGCATCAGCCACCTTGCGGTCCAGACGTGCGCCATTATCCATCACATCAATCATCTTCTCATATACATCCTTTTGGAGGTATTTGTACATTTTTTCGCGGTTAAAGACTTTACGACCAAAATACTTGGCTGGTCTGTCACTCGGAGTCTGAACGTCGAGAGGTTTTTTCTTGAATGCCTCACCGACAACCTGAAATCTTAATGTTTCCATAACTCAATTATTTGTTTGTCCAATTCTCTATTCTTGTCAAAGCTTCCTCAGTCTTCTCATGACTGCTAAAAGCAGTAAATCGCACATATCCTTCACCAGCCGGACCAAAGCCAACGCCTGGCGTACAAACGACATTGGCCCCATACAGCAGGTTCTCAAAGAACTTCCACGATGAGACAGGTGCCATCGCGCCGATTTCATCTTGATAGCTCTCGGGGGTGCGCATCCAAATATAAGGAGCGTTCTCACCACCATAGACCTCATACCCGAGGCGTCGTAGGGTGGCCAACATCATTTTGGCATTCTGCATATAATAATCGATAGTGGCTTTCACCTGCTCTTTTCCTTCAGGGGTATAAATGGCCTCGGCGGCACGTTGACTGATATAGCTGGTGCCATTGAATTTGGTGCACTGACGACGATACCACAGCGGATTCAGGGGAATACGCTCTCCTGTAAGGGTGGAGGCTGTCAGTTCCTTTGGTACAACCGTATATCCACAACGTACACCAGTAAAACCTGCTGTTTTTGAATATGAGTGGAATTCGATTGCACAATGGCGAGCGCCACGAATCTCATAAATGGAATGAGGTATATCTTCATCCTGGATGTAAGCCTGATAGGCTGCATCGTATAGAATCAGCGCATCGTTCTTCAGTGCATAGTTAACCCATTTTCGTAGTTCCGACTTAGTAATAACCATACCAGTGGGATTATTGGGATAGCAGAGATAAATGACATCTACACGACGATTGGGAATTTTTGGTACGAAGCCGTTTTCTGCCGTACAAGGCATATAGATCACATTTGACCATTTACCATTTTCCTCTGTTCCTGCACGACCTATCATCACATTCGAATCAATATAAACAGGATAGATGGGATCGGTAACACCAATAGAATTGTCCCAGCGGATAAGTTCTTGGATATTGCCTGTATCTGACTTAGCTCCATCGTTCACAAAAATCTCGTCGAGGTCAAGGTGAATGCCACGCGACAGAAAGTCGTTTTTTAAGATGGCCTCACGTAAGAACGAATAGCCCTGCTCAGGACCATATCCCCTGAACCCTTCAGCCGTACCCATCTCATCAACCGCTTTGTGCATGGCATCGATGACAGCAGGGCAAAGAGGTTGTGTTACATCACCAATGCCGAGCGAGATGACATCCGCCTTGGGATGCATCACCTTGAATGCATTCACCTTTTTGGCAATATCAGCAAACAGGTAATTGTTTGACAATTTCAGGAAATGTTCGTTTACTAAAGCCATAATCTGTTCTTGGGTTAATTAGTTTGTTAATTCTATTTCTCCTTCGAAAACAAAGGAAGCAGGACCAGTCATATAGACGTGCTGATCCGTTTCACGCCATTCGATGGAGAGTGTTCCACCATCCATCACGATGTTTGATGTCCGACTGGCTTTCCCTTTGATAACTGCAGCTACAGCGGTAGCGCAGGCTCCTGTGCCACAAGCTTGGGTAATGCCACTGCCACGTTCCCAAACACGGGTTCGTATGGCGCCGTCAGCTTGTACATGCGCCAGTTCTATGTTACAGCGTTGGGGGAAAGCAGGGTGATGCTCCAATACAGGCCCAATCTCACCTACTTGATCTACGTTGTCTGTGAAGATAACGTAGTGAGGGTTACCCATAGAGACAAATGTACCCAACGAGAGTTCACCGTTTGCTACGAACTGTGATGCTTCTTCCAGCTTAGGCGCCAGCATATCTACAGTAACGCTTCCTACGGTATCACCATCCAAGTGTAACCACAAAGTCTTTATTCCAGAGAGAGTTTGCAGTCGAATTACTTTCTTGTTTGTCAAGCCACGTTCATACAAATACTTGCCAATACATCTGGACGCATTGCCACACATCATGGCTTCTGAACCATCAGCATTGAAGATGCGCATGGAAAAGTCGGCTTCAGTGGTAGATGGTTTACCTATCAGTACCAAGCCATCGGAGCCTATACCCTTGTAGCGGTTGCTCCACTTAATAGCTGCTTCTGCAGGACAAGCCACCTCGTATTGCATCGTGTTGACATAGATATAGTCGTTTCCACAACCATGCATCTTTGTAAACCCGATAATATGTGACCATTTGTTACTCATTCGTTCTTGTATTTGTACTTATGTAAGTATTCGTCTGCAAAGATATGTCAAAATGCAATAACCAGCAAAAGTATTGGCTACTTTTTGTTCTAAAAAAAGATAATCAATTATCAAACCATCATTATACCACTAATAATTCTTTCAAATTATTGTTTTTCACATGCCATTATCGCCCCATTTGTTACTGATTGACAGTTGACCTGATGTAATTGTCCACTAAGACAGCAGTCTGCAACCCACTTGACAAAGCGCGAACAACGAGTGAAGCTCCATTGGCTGCATCGCCGCACACGAAAACATTCTTGGCATATTGTGGATGCTCTGGTTTAAGAAAGCCCATGGCTAAGAGTACCAGTTCCGCTTTGATGATTTCAGGTTTGCCTTTTTCTACCATGATAGGACGACCACCTTCAGGATTGGGTTGCCAGTCTATTTCCTGCACCTTTACACCTGTCAGTTTACCATCTTTACCCAAGAACTCAAGCGTATTGATGTTCCATCGGCGGGTACAACCCTCTTCGTGTGATGAGGTAGTCTTGAGAGTGCGAGGCCAGTTAGGCCAAGGGCTTTGTGGATCATCAGGGCCTTCAACAGGACGTGGCATTATTTCTATTTGGGTTACACTCTTACATCCCTGTCGGTGAGCGGTGCCGATGCAGTCACTGCCGGTGTCTCCACCACCGATTACCAACACATCCTTATCTTTGGCGGTTATACGCTCGGCTTTTGAGAACTCCATGCCAGCCAGTACCCGATTCTGTTGTGAAAGCAGTTCAAGGGCAAGGTGTACCCCTTTTAATTCGCGACCTGGAATATTGAGGTCGCGTGCCGTTGGTGTACCAGTGGCAACTACAACAGCAGCATATTCTTTCGATAACAACTCGACAGATTCGATACATTCACCATAGCGGAACTCTATGCCTTCTGCTTCCAACAATCTGATCCGACGATCAATTAATGCTTTGTTGAGCTTGAAATTGGGGATGCCATAACGCAACAAGCCTCCAGCAGCCTCGTTCTTTTCGAAAACAACTACTGTGTAACCCTTCAAGTTTAAATCATTAGCAGCAGCTAATCCTGCAGGTCCTGCCCCGATGACTGCCACACTTTTGCCATTACGCACAATATCTTGACGTGGTTGAATAAATCCCTCCTGAAAAGCCATCTCGGTAATGGCAGCTTCGTCTTCGCGGTTGGTAGTAGGCTCATGGTTATAACGGTTCAACACACAAGCCTTTTCGCAGAGGGCAGGACATATACGCCCTGTGAACTCGGGGAAGGGGTTGGTTGTGGAAAGTAAACGATAGGCCAGTTCCCAATCGCCTTTGTACAAAGCATCGTTCCATTCAGGTGCTTTATTACCTAACGGACATGCCCAGTGGCAGAAAGGGACGCCACAATCCATACAGCGTGAAGCCTGCAGTTTACGTTCGCGTGTGTTAAGTGTCTGCTCCACCTCTCCGAAATCGTGGATTCTATCGTGAACAGGGCGGTAACCCGCCTCTTGGCGATGTATCTCTAAAAATGCTTTTGGATTTCCCATGATGAAAAAATGAAAAATGAAAATGAAAATCAATAATCGCGCTGGATGTCAGAAATCTTGTTTCTCAATTTCTGCATCTGCTCTTCCTGTAGCACACGCTTATATTCAATAGGTACAACCTGAATAAACTCCTCACAGTAATGATTCCAGTCGTCAAGCATACGACCTGCCAGTGCTGATCCTGTATGCAGATAGTGCTGACGGATTAGTTCGAGCAATTCCTTACGGGATACGCCGTCCTCAACCAGGTTGATTTCCACCATATCCATATTACAGAAATAGTCGAAGTTATGTTTGTGATCCCAGACGTATGCCACACCGCCACTCATACCAGCTGCGAAGTTACGCCCAGTATCACCGAGTACTACCACACGACCACCAGTCATGTACTCACAACAATGGTCGCCGGCTCCCTCGATGACAGCGATGGCACCTGAATTGCGTACGGCAAATCGCTCACCTACCTTACCATTGATATAGATCTCGCCTGAAGTAGCGCCATAAAGGCCAGTGTTACCAGCGATGGTATTATCTTCGGCACGGAATGCACTGCTGCTTCGAGTTGGTGGAAGGATGCTGATGCGCCCTCCAGAGAGTCCCTTGCCAAAATAGTCGTTGCACTCACCTTCAAGTTTCAAGTTAAGGCCACGAACGGCAAAAGCACCAAACGACTGACCAGCTGAACCTTTAAATTTAATATTGATGGTATCCTCAGGTAATCCTTTCTCACCGTACTTCTTCGCAATGATACCTGACAGCATGGTGGTAGTAGCTCGGTCAGTATTACGGATGGCATAGTCAAGCGTAACCTCCTCCTGTTGGTCGATGGTCTTTTGTGCAGCACGGATAATCTCCTCGTCCTTCACACCGCTAACCATCGTGTAGGCTTCACGATTCCAATACAATGCCTTGCTTGTTTCAGGCTTGTATAGCAGACGGGTAAAGTCAATGGTCTTTTGCTTGTCGGTAGCATGGGAGGTATCAACCTTTATGAGTTCAGTGTGACCTATTATTTCTTTTAGACTACGAACCCCTATCTCGCTAAGATATTCACGCACCTGCTCGGCCAAGAAAGTAAAGAAGTTCACCACATAGTCGGCATGCCCCTGAAAATGCTTGCGCAGTTCAGGATTCTGGGTGGCTACACCCATCGGACAAGTATTGGTATTACATTTTCTCATCATAACACAACCCAAGACGATAAGCGGAAGTGTACCAAATGAAAATTCGTCGGCACCTAACATCGCCATGACAATTACGTCTTTAGCTGTCTTCAACTGTCCGTCGGTCTGCAAACGCACATGGTTTCGCAAGCCGTTTTTCACCAATGTCTGCTGTGTCTCAGCCAATCCTATTTCTGGCGATATGCCTGCAAAACGGATGGAACTGGCAGGAGAAGCGCCTGTACCACCTTCTGCACCACTGATAACAATCAGGTCAGCCTTGGCTTTGGCCACACCGGCAGCGATTGTACCCACACCACTTTCAGCTACGAGTTTCACACTCACGGCTGCAGTGGGATTGATATTCTTCAAATCGAATATCAGTTGAGCCAAATCTTCTATACTGTAGATATCATGATGAGGAGGAGGCGAGATAAGTGAGATACCAGGAATAGCGTTACGTGTTTTAGCGATAATTTCGTTTACCTTGAATCCTGGCAACTGACCACCTTCTCCTGGTTTTGCGCCTTGGGCTACTTTAATCTGTATTTCCTCTGCATTCACCAAATATTCGGCAGTAACGCCAAATCGTCCACTGGCAATCTGCTTTGTCTTGCTTGACAGAGAAATGCCATCCACTTCTGCATGGTAACGGGCGTTATCCTCCCCGCCCTCACCTGTGTTGCTTCGAGTACCCAACTTATTCATGGCGATAGCCAGTGCCTCATGAGCTTCAATGCTCAGAGCGCCAAAGCTCATGGCTCCTGTCACAAAATGCTTTACAATGCTCTCTACTGGCTCCACCTCGTCGATAGGTGTAGGTTTAATAGCTTTTTCCCAGCTAAACAAATCACGAAGGAAGATAGGAGTCTCTTTCTCATCTACGAGGGCGGCCCACTCTTTGAATTTCTTATAGCTACCCAGTCTGGTAGCCAACTGCAAGTTAGCTATCGTCTCTGGGTTCCAGGCATGCAGTATGCCATCTTTACGCCAAGAGAACTGACCTTGGTTTTGTAAGAAAGTTGGTTTCTTGGCCGCGTCATGCATACGTATCGCATCACGGGCAATTTCCTTTAATCCAATACCACCGATAGTGCTCACCTCCGTGCCAAAGTATCTCCTCAACAGATCTTCACTCAATCCGATGCTCTCGAATATCTTAGCACCCCGATAAGAGCGGATGGTCGAGATACCCATCTTTGACATGATCTTTTTCAGACCTTTGTCAACTGCCTTGATATAGTTCTTCTCAGCCGTAGTGTACTCTTCCTGAATCTTACCTCTCTTCACCAAGTCATCAAGGATGGCAAATGTCATATACGGACACAACGCTGATGCGCCATAGCCCAACAGCAATGCTGCATGCATGGTTTCACGAATCTCGCCACTCTCAACAATCAGGGCGGTTTGAACACGTTTGCCCACGTTAATCAGATAATGATGAACAGCAGAAACAGCCAACAATGAAGGTATTGCAGTATGCTTCTCATCGATGTTGCGGTCAGAAAGGATGATGTAGTTCACTCCTTCATCCACGCTCGCCTCTGCCTCTTTACACAGTTCATCAAGGGCTTGCCTCAGTCCGATCTCCCCTCTTTCAACATCAAATAGAGTTGCCAATATCTTCGTTTTGAAGCCTTTGTATCGGATGTTGCATAGTATATCAAGTTGGGTGTTAGTGAGTACAGGTTGCGGCAAGCGAACCATTTTGCAGTTACTGGCATCAGGTGTCAAAATGCTGGTTCCCACAGCACCAATATATTCCGTCAGACTCATTACCAATTCCTCGCGGATAGGGTCGATGGCAGGGTTTGTCACTTGGGCAAATTGCTGACGGAAATAATTAAAAAACAATTGCGGGCGATCACTGATGATAGCCAGTGGCGTGTCATTTCCCATTGCTGATACAGGTTCCTGAGCAGTTGTAGCCATTGGCACAATGGTACGGTCGATATCTTCTTGACCGAAGCCGAAATTCACGAGTTTGCTTTCGAGGTTGCTCACGCTATTATCCACATGACGGCCGCTTTTCAGCTTCTCCAATTGCACGCGGTTCTCGTTCAACCATTTCTGATAGGGATGAGCTTTAGCCAGTTGTTCTTTGATTTCACCATCAAAATATATCTTGCCTTCTTGAGTGTCAACCAGCAATATCTTTCCCGGTTGCAGACGTCCTTTACTGACCACATCACCTGGCTCGAAGTCCATGACACCCACTTCAGATGCTACCACCATCATGCCCTGCTTGGTAATAGTATAGCGACTGGGGCGCAGACCGTTTCTGTCGAGCATACCACCTGCATAACGGCCATCCGAGAAAAGCAGCGCTGCAGGACCGTCCCACGGTTCCATCAAAATAGAATGATACTCGTAAAAGGCCTTTAGGTCTTCACTGATTGGATTCTTGTCGTTGAAACTCTCAGGAACCAATATCGCCATTGCCTGCGGCAGCGACAAGCCACTCATCATTAGAAACTCAAAGACATTGTCCAACGAAGCCGAATCGCTCATACCCTCCTGTACAATAGGGCACAGGTCTTTTATGTTGCCTAACGCTTCACTGCTCAGCACACTCTCCCTGGCTTTCATCCAGCCTCGGTTGCCACGAATGGTATTAATCTCTCCGTTATGAGCTAACAAGCGGAAGGGCTGGGCCAACGACCATGTAGGGAATGTATTTGTGCTAAAACGTGAATGCACCAGCGCCAATCCGCTTGTAAAATAGGGGTTCGACAGGTCAGGGAAATAACGTCTCAATTGTCCGCTGGTGAGCATACCTTTATAAATAATGTTCTTGCTCGATAGCGAACAAACATAGAAATCGTTGTTCTTGATACGGTTTTCTATCCTTTTCCTTATTTTATATAAGATGCGGTCAAGCGTATCAGTCTGTTCTTCCGTCGCACCTGTCACAAATATCTGTCTGATTTCCGGCTCTACATCCCTGGCTGCCTTGCCCAATACTTCTGGGCAAGTAGGCACCACCCTGACATGCATCAGTTGCAGACCTTCACGCTCAATCTCTTCTATCATCACACTCAGGATTCCCTCTTGTTCTTGTTCGTCCTTTGGCAAGAATACAAGTCCGGTACCGTAACGTCCTTTCTCAGGAACAGGAATACCCTGCAAGAGGATAAATTCATGTGGGATCTGCACCATGATACCGGCACCGTCACCTGTCTTATCGCGCGTTTCAGCTCCACGGTGTTCCATGTTTTCCAGCACCTTTAATGCATTATCAACCAACTCATGGCTCTTTCCACCGTGAATATTCACTACCATACCCACACCACAAGCATCGTGTTCGTAGGATGATTGATAGAGTCCTTTTTCTTGATTTTGCTTGTTACATTTTGTCATATTATCCGAAAATATCCTTTCTTTATGTTTGAATTTCATGGCAAAGTTATACCAAAAGGAAAACTTCTTAAATGATTTGATTGCATATTTATACCTTAAAACCACTCCCTTCTTACGATTTATAACTTAAAGAGTTGTGTTAGCTGACATTATTACACTTCGGCATATCAATTTCCTTACAATCTATCACAAACCATGAAATTTAACAATCAAAACGAAAGCATATACATGGTGTTGCTGATAATACAAGATAACTTTGCTTTCGAATTAAGGAGGACGATATATATACTTATAAATAGGTATGAGGTAAAGACAATGATAGCAAACTTTCAAACAATATAGGACAGAATGGAATCAAAATATATTTTTATAACAGGAGGAGTTGCTTCGTCATTAGGCAAGGGCATTATATCGGCTTCGTTAGGAAAACTTCTTCAAGCACGTGGGTACAACATTACCATTCAGAAGTTCGATCCCTATATCAACATCGACCCAGGCACACTAAATCCATACGAGCACGGAGAATGCTACGTAACTGTCGATGGTATGGAAACCGACTTGGATTTAGGTCACTACGAACGCTTCACGGGTATTGAGACCACACGAGACAACAGTGTCACTACAGGACGTATCTATCTAAGTGTCATCGAACGTGAAAGACGTGGTGACTATTTAGGTAAGACTATCCAGGT
>OMSH01000205.1 GCA_900313715.1 uncultured Prevotellaceae bacterium | reverse complement strand
GAGATACAAGACCTCGTAGACAAAGTCAATGACGCATTGTATGACCTCTATGGCACAGAGGTGAGTTTGCGTCAGATACGTGAAGATATCAAGTATATGCGTGACAGGGTTACCTATGATGCTCCTATTAAAGCATATCAGTTTGATGGGAAAAAATGTTACTATCGTTATGAGGATCGAGATTTTTCTATCTTTAACAATGCTTTATCGGTAGAAGAAGTTTCCAAACTTCGCTCCACAATTGAAATGTTGTCACGTTTTCGTGATGGGGCTAAAAATGCATGGCTGGAAGAGGTTATTTCAAATTTGGAATATCGCTTCGGAGTTAAAGGTTCTGGAGAAAATATTGTCTCCTTTGAGCAAAATGAACAACTTAAAGGCTTGGAATTTTTGGAACCATTGATAGATGCTGCTATTCATCACCAGCCTATAAAACTACAATATAAGACTTATTCAGGCAAGGAAATCGGAGTTACTGTTCATCCGTATCATGTTAAACAGTATAATAACAGATGGTTCCTTTTTGGATTAGAGCAGTCTTCCTATGGTAATAGAATTTCAAACCGGGCACTTGACCGTATTGTCAAGTACTCTATATCAAATGTGTCATTCATTCCTAATACAACTATTGATTTTTCAAAGTATTTCGATGATGTAATCGGAGTTACTATTCCTGACGAACCAATCAAGAAAGAAACAATTGTGTTGAAATTTGATCCTGACAGATATCCTTATGTTGTATCAAAGCCAATACACCATAGCCAGATAATACTTGATGAAAAGAAGTGTACTATTAAGATTGAAGTACGCCCCAATAATGAACTTTACTCGAGGATTTTCTCTTTTTTCCCACAAGTAGAAGTTATAGAGCCACAATGGCTTAGGGAGTCATTTCGCGATAAAATTGGGGATAATCTGAAAAAATATTTGTCAGAGAAGAATGACTGCACAGATAGTGTTTAACTTTGTTCCAAGAACAAGAGAAGAAAACTTCAAACGAAAATATGAACAATGAACGTGGAGAATTTAAATATGGCAAAGTATAAAGTTGGAGATAAAGTCATACGGGAAGATACCGGGAAAAAGGGTACTGTCGTTGAGGTTTACCCAGCTCGCCGCGGTAGACAATTGTACATGGTCAACTGGGGTGGACTCTCTAATGAGGCTTTGGAAACAGAGTTGATTGCTGATTGCGATATATCTAACCCATATGAACGTTGTGCTAATGGAATGTTCGGCACATTCTATGAATTTGCCCAAAAGAACACTTCATACAAAATTAGAAGTTCAAATAATAGCTCCATATCTTCGTTGAAGGCTTCAAAAACGTTGTTCCGTGCCTACCAATTTAAACCATTGCTGAAGTTTTTAAATTCTCCGACTAGACGTTTACTCGTGGCTGACGAAGTAGGTCTTGGTAAAACCATTGAGGCCGGCCATATTATGCTGGAGCTAAAGGCTCGTCGGGAGTTAAGAAATGCCCTAATTGTATGTCCCAAGTCTCTACAAGTGAAGTGGCGCGAAGAATTGATAGAGAAATTCGGCTTGGCATTCAAGATATATGATAGCACCAAAGATCTCATTGCGGATTTGGAAGATAATGATGGGCGTGTACATGCCATTATTAATTACGAAAGAATTAGGATTCGTTCATCGAAGAAGGATAATGATACAAAAAAGAGGGCTCTGAATTTTGCAGAATATCTGAGTGAATCGGACAAGAAATTTAGTTTGGTCTTGTGCGACGAAGCTCATAAGTTGAGAAACAGTGAGACTCAAACGTATAAAGGTGCAGATATTGTTTTAGGAAGGGCTGAATCTGCAGTCTTCCTGACAGCTACCCCAATCATGATAAGCACCGAAAACTTATATAACCTGTTGCACCTATTGGATAGTTCCCGGTACTTCAATTATCAGATTTTCAATGCACGTCTACAAGAAAACAGGCCTTTTGTAGAAGCTATTTCGTCTGTAGTAAACAAGAAAATACCTCTCTCTACCATTGCAGACAGACTGTGCAGTGCCGAAATTCAGACTAGTTTCTCAAATTCGGACGATGAAGAATTTTATACAAAAAAGATAAAAGTTGACGAGGCGTTTGCTTCTGATCCTATATACACAGAGATTATTGAACGTCTCAATTCGGGAGATGATATGGAGAATCGTGCCCGCCTCCAGTATCTGCTGAATTCTATGAGTGTGATGAACAATATCTTCTCTCGTACCCGTAAGAGAGAGGTTACAACAGATATGTCTCAGGCTGAAAGAAAACCCCATCTTCAGAAGGTCGTTCTTACAGATAACGAACAGATTGAATTTGACAATGTAATTGAACAGTATATTGAAGACAATTCATATACTGACGAATGGGGCGAAGAAGTGCTAACTCAGGGAGGTGCACTTGGCCTTGTTCAGAAAAAACGCCAGGTAGCCAGCAGCGTCTATGGTTATTTGAATTCAGAGGAATCTCTTGACGAAGGAATCGATGAGTATGCAGGCTACGAAGACGCAAAAGTTGAAAAGTTAATAGAGATTATTGAAGAGGTCTTCAAGCATGGTACAAAGAAGATTGTGGTGTTTGCTCTCTTTAGAAAAACATTGAAATATCTCCAGATTCGATTAAAGAAGAGAAACTACGGCAGCTTAATTATCCACGGTCAGGTGGAAAACAGGGCCGACATCTTAGAGAGTTTTAAGAAGAATCCCAATAATCATATCCTACTCTCTTCCGAAGTCGGTAGCGAAGGTCTAGATATGCAGTTCTGCAATTCCATGGTCAATTATGACCTACCTTGGAATCCTATGGTCGTAGAACAACGTATAGGTCGTATTGACCGTTTTGGTCAGAAATCGCCTGTGGTGAATATCTATAATTTAGTGGTCGCAGGTTCTATTCAGGAAGACATATACATCCGTTTGTTAGACAGAATCGGTATCTTTAAGGGAACTATTGGCGATATGGAAGCTATTCTCGATGCTCCAATTACTGCTGGAGCAAGAGTCACTATCCAAGATGTGTACAACAAATTGGAACGTGAACTATATACTAGTAAGCTTACTGATAGTGAGAAGAAACGGAAGATAGACGAAATCAGCCTAGCATTTGAAAACGAGAAGGAAATCATACGTCATCTAGAAGAAGGCATGACCGACACATTGACGAATGATGCCTATTTCCAAAACGAGATTCAGCGCATACTCCATAATAATGCATATGTGACGGAAAACGAGTTGAAGAACTACTTCGAGTCTATCATAGAAAAACATTTAACCACATGTAATTTGGTTGAAGTTAGTGATAAAGTATACGAGATTAAGGTTCCGATAAGTGACCATAAGGTCTTCTCTGAATTCTTACTTCGCAATCAGACTGAGGGTGAAGAGAACGAGCTTGCTTTCAGACGCTTCAGACGATCTTTGGAAGATATGGAGCATATCTACGTCACCTTTAGCCAGGAAAAGGCTTACGATGACAGATCTCTGTTGTTTCTGAACATATACCATCCCATCATTCAAGCATGTCTGAAATATTCCATGACACATGAGGACAAGGCAAAGACCTCCTTTTGCTATTCATTAAAGGGTGATGATGTCCTGAAAACAGGTGCTGCATATTATATGAGTACCTTCCAGTTCACTACATCACGTATGGTTCAGGGTGTATTGAAACACAGTGAAACAATGTTGCCATTTGTTTTTAATATCTCTACTCGCGAAATGGAACACAACCAGGCAGTCATTGACCGTCTATTTAGTGTCAGCCAGTCACAGGGGTATGAATACAACCCTTCTGCTGACCTGTTTGATGCGGAAATGATCGCAGACATGAGATATGATTTTACAGCAGAAGTTAAGGCAGAAAGAACTAATCGCCAAGAGGAATTACGCCGTCAGGCCGAGAGTGAACGGATACATAGTGAGGCACAGACCAAGGAATACTATCGTTCTCGTATGGATATCATTAAAGCTCGCATTAAGGAAAGAGAAGACCTCCTGGAGTGTGTTTTCAACGATGATAAGCAGCGTCGTAGTCTAGAAAATATCATTCGTCTTGATAAAGGCCAAATGGATCGTCTAAAGAAAGAACTAGATGACCGTCTTGCCATTATCAATGAAGATGCTCAGATAAATGTGAATGAACAGTTAATGACTCTTAATCTTATTCGAATAATATGATTACAGTAGGTTTGG
>OMSH01000053.1 GCA_900313715.1 uncultured Prevotellaceae bacterium | reverse complement strand
AGCCACCACGGTTTCAGGGGTATTGCCTGCCTTGAGGCAACCTAAGAAATGGGAATGCAGTTGGCTGGGCGCTTGCAGTACTGTCAGTACTACGTAGGTAAGCAGTTCATGCATCTGCAGTGATAAACCATCACGCGAATAGATGTCGCCAAAGCAGACATCCGTCAGCAGGTCGGCCATTTGCTGTCCCATCTCACCAGGCAGTCCTTTCATGGCACGGGCTATGCCGCCCTCGTATAGCTGCCACTGGATGTCATGTCCCACTTGGTGACGAGTTGCAGGAGTAGTGGTGCCTTGGTCGGGAAGAGGCAGAGTGATGCCACGCTCTGTGAACAGACGGTTGACCACCTCCATGACATCCAGCACTTTGGGGAAACCTGCAAAAGGTGCCACCAGATAGATGGCCTCACGCAGCTCAACAGGGGTGACTCCAGCATCAAGGGCTGCACGGGCATGAGCTGCCACCTGAGATGTAGTGCCTAAAGCCGTGAGTGCCACACACGACACCATCTCACGGGTCTTCAGATCCAACTGACCGATGTTGCGCACATCCACACCATAGGCTCTTTGCATCATGGCATACAGTTCTGGATCTGTCTGCACGGATAGATGATCGCTGGCGGATACACCTGCCAAATACTCTTCATCGGTCACTGCCCGTAGCTGATTAGCATGAGGCTTGTCCGTGAGCTGGAGTTCAGCCACATTGATTGACTGGGTAGCAGTCTGTGCATGAGTCAAAGTCGTTACCATGATTAACGTCAATGTAAAAAAGAATTTCAATGTTTTCATGCCTATAAAGATTAATCAAGAAATTAATAAAGCATAATCTATCGTTTCAAAGATACAAAGATAATATCATACTAACAATAGAGTGGTATATGTTTTACCGCAATGCGTACCTATTTTACGGAAAAGCAGGGGAGATAACTATATTCTGCACCTGAATCAAAGCAAGGGTAGGACTTGTGGGGTCATAAAAAAGACAAACAGGGATTTGTGGATATAAGATAATTGACTATCTTTGTGGCCGATAATTAAATTATTCATTCATATAATGCTTGAATTATGATTCCAGAAGGTAATACATTAGAGGATATTAAAGCTCGCGAGCAGATTATCCGCGTTTTCTATAGAGATTGGAAAGAAAAGAATCCTTCTCAACGGAGGTTCAATATTCATTTGAACGAGTATATCAATATACGTATGGTTTCCATTGTAGAGACAAGTGAACATGCAGCTAAATCATATTTATCAACTTTAGCGGTGCTACAACTCGACTCGATTCTCGTTGGAGCCAAAAAGGTTTCAGTTAGAAAGCCCAAACCAGGTAATAAGAACCAGAAGTCATTTGAAAGAATACTCATAATGGAATACCCTTTTATAGGAATTGGTGTTGTCAAACTGACTGTGGGAGTAAGACGTAGGACTCAAGAGAAAGTACAATATTGTATTACTACCATTAGTAATAAATAAAAAGGCATCCCGAAAGATGCCTTTATACTTGCCCCTGAAGCGTGAGGGAGGTTTACACTTATGATGTGATGCTATGCTGGCGGGGACTTCGCACAACCCATATACATCGTCCACTCACGGCTTACTTCTGAGTGCAAAGGTAGAAATAAACTAAGAAACTACAAAATATCTATGCTCTTTTTTAATGATGCAGTTCTCAACTCGTTATACTCTTTCCTTGCATCAAAGCTGGGGCAGGACTTGTGGATGCTGTAGGAATGCTGTTTCACAAAACAGCATATTCCTTTTTGGCATCAAAGCAAGGGCAGGACTTGAGGACGTTGGGAAAGTCGCGGTGACCGAGGATGATGGCATGGGGATAGCTTTTCTTGAGGTCCTTGAGCACAAACAGCAAGGCAGCTTTTTGTGCAGGAGTACGGGTGTCATCATCTTGGCCTCGTTCATTGATGCCACCCTCGTAGCAGATGCCGATGCTGCAGTGGTTGTAGCCTTTCACGTGGGCACCTGTCTGGTCTTCTGAACGGCCGGGGAAGATGTGGCCGTCGCGGTCGATGTACCAGTGGTACCCTATCCCGCTCCACCCCTTGGCCTTGTGCCAGTTGTCGAGATTCTCGACACTGACACGCTGGCTCAGTCGGGTAGCGGTGCAATGCACCACTAAGTACTTCACTTCTTTCAGCTTGCTCATACCATGCTCATGCAGCTTTGCATAAAGAAGGTGGACACTAAGGCGGTAAAGATGGTGATGATCAGATTACCGATTCTTTCATTCGATGGCTTTCGTATAAACTTCATAGTTTTTAAAAATTGAAAATTGAAAATTGAAAATTGAGAATTGACCCCTCAGTCCTTCGGACAGCTCCCCTAAACAGGGGAGCAGCGAGGGCAGAGCGATGCTGGCATCAGCTATGCCGAGTCGCGACAGAATTGGGCGAAGCCAATTGACAATTATTGCGACAGAATTGGGCGAAGACAATAAAAGAGTGACAAGACGCTCAGGCTGCATTCAGGAGAGATATTATTGTCTGAGAAGATGATGTTCCAGTGTTCTCACGATGGT
>OMSH01000027.1 GCA_900313715.1 uncultured Prevotellaceae bacterium | reverse complement strand
GCGCTGAATCAGGCTAATTCAGAGCTGAGTCAGACTAATTCAGAGCTAGGATAGACTGATACAGCATGAAGAGAGGTTGGTACGATTGCCGAGACAGACTAAAAAACACTATTCACGCGTATTGCACTATGACATAGTACGATACGCGTGAAGGTGAATACTTTTTTCAAGCAAAAAATATTTGTAAGGCATTTCTTTAGATGATACATAGCTTGCCATCCGTGATGAGACTGATGTCAGTCCATTTTGCTTTTCCAGCCAATATGTGCTACACGTCACACATATTCAGTATTACTAGTTTTTAGAATACTCGAACGGGATGTCAAGGATAAGCCTAATTACACACCCCTTCATCAGCTGCAACAGGTAAGTGTAGTACTACAGACGAAGCATCCCTATCTGATTCACTAAGAGAACTAAGTGTTATTACATTTTGTTTGGCAGCCTTACGTATTTTCCTCATCTTTTTAAGACTTGATATAATGACATCAAAATATTCTCCAATACCAAAAGCGTTTAATACGACTTTCTCGAATTCTTTTCTGATGGGGTCATCTATATCCTGATTAATGTCTAAGATGCCACGTTCTACTAATTTCGAGAATTGAGTCATAATAGCCTCTTTCTGTTCTTTTTTCAACAGAGCAGGATTAAGCATATAACACTTTGATATAGAGTCTTTATTAATATCAAGCACTCCAAGACCTCTGCCGAAGCCAACAGCTTCTATATAGAATAAGGAAAGTACAGAATTGAGTAAGGCATGAAGTAAATCCAAATTATCCGTATCTCGTTTTCTCTTTAAACCGATGAGTCTCTGGTTAATAAATGTAGGTGAATTGAATTTAGCATAAAACATGCGGTCATCGGGATTCATCATCGTGAAAATTTCTGCTACTTCATCAGTAGATAGTTCATACCATTTCAAACCGTTAACTGCAAGGACCTCTGGCAACGGTCTTTTTGTGCCATTTACTTCATGGGCAAATCTATTTATCCATTCTAATGCCCCCTGACAGTCCATCTCTTCCAATTCTTCTATTTCCAAGTTACAGCAAAAAGCTTTCTTATTTGAAGATGGAAGAGCAATGTAGCTGTTTGTCCCTCGTGCATTCATTAAGACATCCTTTAGGAATAACGGTTCAATACGTGTACTTACACTATCAGGATAGAACAATTCGTCCCATCCCCGACGACTTCCTCTAAATACAGAAAAGTAATCGCTGACTGGAACTAATTTATCTTCGATTCTCAGCAACCATTTAAGGTCGCTAAACAAAGAATTGTATGAAACGTTCAGCATGCGCAATGACTCTAATTCCTCGGAGCTATAGTTTACTCTTGTAATGACGCTACTATCAATTTCCCTATCTAATAGCGAAGTGTTTACGATTACATCCTGCCAATCTCGTCTTTGTGCAATCACATTAAGGTTTCGTTTCCATGTAAAAAACGAAACGCTGGTATTCTCTTCCGCATTATTTCTCTTCTTTCTCAAAATAAGCAATGCAGTTACAACCGCAGCATTAGTAAACCATCGACCATTACCGCTGACATGAATTCTAATGTCATCAAAGTATTCGCGAAGAGCAGCAATAAACATTCTTCCTGCTTCCGTCCCTAAGAATGAGTTTGAGAGGATAACACCAACATACCCGCCATCCCTTACTAGATCCTTCAGATGAAGGGCTATATAATAACTATAATCAGCTCTTCCAGAAAGATGATTTGCCCGTTTTATTGCATTAACAATAGATGAATCTTCATCGGGAATTTCGCTTGCCTTCACAAATGGCAGATTAGATACAATGGTGTCAAATTCTGGTAGTGTATAGATTTCTTTTTCACCTGTCTGAGGATTCACTATCTCGACTTCTTCCCCCGGGGTTAGTTGAAGAATGTTGTGCTGGAATATACGGCAAGGCATATTTATTGTGTCATAGCTTGTCATAGCCAAATTAGCAATCTGCAATGGTAATTTGAATTTGTCACTAGCCCACGTGGTTGCCATTGCCCTTGATGCCCCGTTCTGCTCTTTCTTATAATTGATAATAAAGCTCGGTATCGTACCTGTGCCACAACACCCATCAAAGCATTCACCAAGAATGTTGTGGATTGTCATACGTGAAAGAATTTCTGCGAGTATTGGTGGCGTGGGATATTGTCCATTCACCAAGCGTTTTGAAACTCTGATAGAATCTTCTAGAACTTGCTGAAGAATCTTTTGACTTATTTCATTAATGGGTGAGTGTTTCAGAAAAAGAGACAACTCCACCAAAGATGCCCATGTTTTCTTAGATATGCATTCGTTGTATGGGATTGAACCAAATATATTATAGAAGTCACTTTTCTCTGTTATATTCCTGAAAATATCATTTCCATCATGTGGTGTACTGTCATAATCAAGGTTATCAATAGCAAAAGCACTCTTTTGTCTGCGCTTTATCAAATGTGCAAAAATAATGCGATTAGCCCAATTGATAATAATCGTTTTGGCGTATGCTGCAAATTTATCCTCTTCGTCGCCTTCATATTCAGCCTTAATCTCTTTCCACCATACCTCGAGTTCAGCTTTCATTACAGCATCTTTCTTGGTGGCATCTCTTAAACAACTGGCAACACTAAACTTGTTCTCATTGATAAGGTTTGAAACGGAAATTTGGGCTAACACATCACCAATGAACTTTTTTTTGACATCGCCAGATAACAGGTACTCATTGACGGACGTTAGGACACTTTTTAAGGTCTTCTCCCAATTCGATTTATAGAGTTGAACATCATCACGAGTTTTGATTTTATGATTATCCCATTCTCGCTTTATTTCAAACTCCTCGTTAGTAGGATTAAGCACATACAGCTTTACATGAGTAAAGTTCCAAATCACACAACTATTAAGGTTAAGTGCCTTTGCTTTACGTTGAGCATCGTAGACGAAATCTTCATCAGTAATGGGGACATCAGGCATTTTTAATTCCCAACCTTGCAGTATACTTGACAAGTCATTGTCACCATACAGAATCACATCTGGAAACATATTTTGTCCACGATGTTCACTTACCGTTGATTCGCCGCCAGCGCGTTTGATAACAAGATCGTTATCTATTGTAAACTGATTGATTTGCGATATGAGTTCTATCGCCCAACTTCGTTCGTTTTTTCGGATAGTAGTTGCCATAAGCCCTTTTTATTATTTTGTAAACTCCTCAATGAGATTACAAACTCGTAGATGCCTTGTCTTTTCATCATCAAGTTGCCGCCATGCTTCTTGTAGTCGCTCACGAGTTTTTTTTATGTAGTTAATCTTCTCACCTTTGAATAGCTCGGTATCTGCATTCTTTTCTATTCCTACAAAGTTTCGCCCTTCCATCAAAGCTGCAACAACGAATGACCCGCTACCACTTGTATTATCAAGGATGACATCACCAGGATTCGAGTAAGTACGCACAAAATAGCGTCCCAACTCAATTGGCTTTTGCGTAGCATGAAAGACTTCACCTTCGCTTTCTGCCGTCTTAAAATAAATCACATCAGTCGGATAACGTTTACCATCGCTATGCACATGAACAGGCTGAAAGTCACCATAACTACCACTCAACTGATTCTTGCGAACACCTTTATCGTAAGGCTCTCCTTCTGTCATTTGAGGGTTGTAAACAGGTTGCTTGTCATAGAACACACAAACATCCTCATGTTTTCTCAATGGTTGTTTCTTTGCATTTAAGAAGTTCGTTGGCTTTGATTTCTCCCAAACCCAGTTATACTTGAAGAGTTTTGGCTGACTCATAATCAATGCCGCTGTAAACAAACCTTGGG
>OMSH01000003.1 GCA_900313715.1 uncultured Prevotellaceae bacterium | reverse complement strand
GACCTCAATTCACGCTTCGAAGTTGTCCCTGGGGTAAAAGACATAAAAAAACTAAAAACATTTATTCAGTCATTATGAACAAGATTAATACACTATTTGAAAATAGCAAGGACAAGAAGCTCCTTTCACTCTATTTTTGTGCAGGATGCCCCACTTTGGAAGGCACAGCCGATGTGATACTCTCAATGCAACGTCACGGCATCGCTATGGTTGAGGTGGGCATTCCTTTCAGTGACCCATTGGCAGATGGTCCCGTCATTCAAGAGACGGCCACCCGTGCACTGAGGAACGGCATGACACTTAGCATACTATTCTCACAGTTACAGGCCATCAAAGACCAAGTGCAAATCCCCTTGGTACTGATGGGCTACCTCAACCCTATCCTGCATTATGGCATAGAGCGTTTTTGCCAAGCATGTGTAAAAGCAGGAGTTAGTGGTGCCATCATCCCCGACCTGCCCTTTGAGGACTATCTCAACGTAGTAAAGCCCATAGCCGACAAATATGACCTGCGTATTATCATGTTGATTACCCCAGAGACCAGCGAAGAGCGCATCCGTCTGATAGATAACAACACCAATGGATTTATATATATGGTATCGTCAGCTTCGATTACAGGTACGCAGAAAAGCTTTGATGAACAGAAACAGGAGTATTTCCGACACATCAACAATATGCACTTACGCAACCCTCGAATGATAGGCTTTGGTATTAGCAATGCACAAACCCTCAAAGCTGCCCAGGACAATTCCGCCGGTGCTATTATCGGTTCGAAATTTGTTACCTTGCTCAACGAGACGAATGGTGATGCAGATGCAGCCTTGGAAAACTTGATGCAGGCTTTGAGTAAATAGCAACTACGCCAAGGGGATTCCCTTGGCGTAGTTGCTCGTAGCTTTTAAGGGTTTTGTTGTTTGAGCAGCAATCTCTGTGTGCATTCAACTACAAAACTCAATAATGGCACTTACATTATTGTCTATAGATAGAGAAATAATAATCAAGTCACCAATTCTGTAAATGGTAGGAACAAGCATGTCACCCAACTTTGCAGCTACGCGATACTCTACTCGCAAACCGTTAACAACGAAATTCCGGGGTAACAGTTCCATCGCCATACGGACATAGTTGGCATTGTTCAGATGCTTGTTGTAGTCGATGTCAGCACGAAGAACCTTAATAGGTTCCAGCACTTCACCTTCTGTCTTAGGTAGAATAATACGACGGTCCTTGTAGTTCATATCCAACTGTGGTTCCAGCGTCATGGATTGTATGGTAACATCATCCACACGCTTTAGTTTTCCTGTAGTCTTATCCACAAATGCACCCATACTCCAAGTTTTGTAGCAAGGTTTCCCCTCTGCATCGAAAATAAACGTGTTGCGGAATCCAAACATAGACTTCATGCCATAGACGGAGGTTGCCACTGTCAATTCTTCTTTATATTTAGGCACCCTTATCACTTCCATTTGCCTTGTGGCCAACAACTGAGTCATGTTCTGCTCTGCAAAATATAGCTTCACACCAGGCTCGCTGTCAATCCACATCTCCGAACAGTCTTGCATCATCTGGAGTGCAGAATAGAGTTTTAGCTTACCATCGCTGTCGCAGGTGCTTGTTGTTACCTTATATTTTAAGCTATACATATTGTTTATTCTTGAGATACAATCTTTTCAACCATCTTCTTACCGGCTTCATAGGCTTTCCGCAAATCCTCTTCCCAATACTCATCACGGTATTGTCGTTTGGCTTCTTCTGAAAAGCCTGCTAGTTCGAAACGATCGTAGTTTTTCACCTGATAGGTATTATAAGCGATGAGTTTTTCAAAATTGCCAAGAGCCCCTGAAATACAATACTCCATTGAGCCATAACCATTATCGTTATTCATTTCCTTCGTGCCGTTCATAGTCTCTATCAGCAATACCGGCATCTTCTTGGGAGCTGTCAAACTGTAGTCGTTGTATGAAAGCCAAGGGAACGCCAAACGCTCCAGGAATGTTCTCATCTGACCTGTCACGTCACCAAAATAAATCGGAGAACCAAGTACTAAACCATCAGCTTGGGCGATCTCTTCCAAAACAGGAGTCAAGGCATCCTTGAACTTGCAGATGTTTGATGCCTTTCCCTTGATTTTACAGGCCATACACGACATGCAGCCTTTATAGTCAAGCTCATACAGACGTACAGTCTTTACTTCAATATCACAACTCACTGCTCTTGCTCCCTCGGCAAATTTCTGCAGCATCGAGGCCGTATTGAAATTCTTTCTTGGCCCTCCATCGATAATAATTATTTTAGCCATAACCGTTACTATTAAATTATCTGGTCAATCATGTTGCCATATACTTTTACTTCATTCTGCAAAGATAGCTTTTAGTTTAGTCTATTATTTAGGACTTTATATAAAGCAATGACTATACCTTTGTTTGCTTGCGATATTCCGATGGCGATACCCCCAACACTTTCTTGACATAGCGGCTTAAGAAGGAAAGGGAAGAGAAATTCATTTCATCGGCAATTTCGACAAACGACAAAGACCTGTCATTAAGCAGACGCGTCAGCTCGTTGGCGGCAAACTGCTCTATCCAATCGGAAGCTGGCTGATGAGTGATGTTACGGCAAATCTCAGAGAGGTATTTCGGCACAATACACAACTTATCGGCGTAAAATGCTACATCACGGTTTTGCTTGCAATGTTCCTGCACCAGGAAGAGAAAGCGCAGGAAAATGCGAGACTGGTTGTCGTCGGCACCTAACTGGTCCAGTTCGTGCTTCACGATGTTCCACATATCAAAAAGAAACACTTGCAGCAGTCGACCTATCGTCTCGTCTTGAAAAAGTGCCTGCGGGTGGTGAATGCGATTCTTGAAAGAATCAAAATCAACATTCATCAGTTGCCACCCTGTTTTGTCTAAATGAATCACTGGATTGAACTTCAGTAAAACGTAGCCCTTGGTAGCCCATACCATCTCTGGGTTGTAGGTCTGTAAGAAATCCCAACTGACCAGGAGGAAGTCAATATCAGCATCGTCCGAGTAGTTCACCTCAGAGATTTCATTGCTCATCTGCCAAATCACTAAGTCACCAGCATGAGCCTCATGCCATTGGTTATTAGCCTTGAAAGTGAGGCTTCCTTGCTTACAAAGAATATGCACATGATGAGTGTGCATGAAATCCGAAGGTATCACCGCGTCTATCACATTATTATATATTAGGTAAGGCAATATCATGGCAGTCTGTACTTCAATTCGCTGCTAATTTACGAAAAAATTCTGCAATCAGTGAAATACTAAGTGTGATTTATGAATATCATCATCATGTCTATTTCAGTGAATCTATGAATTCAGAAGGAGAGAGAGATTCGATTCTCTTAAACATGCGGCTCAAATGTTGTGGATATTCATAGCCTAACTTGTAGGCTGTCTCAGAAATGCTTTCACCATTCAGCAACAGGTTTTTTGCCTTGCTGATGATAAAACGGTGGATATAGTTCAACGCACTGCTGCCAGTACCTTCTTTAACAATGTCACCCAGATAATTGGGAGTAATATGTAGTTGTTCGGCACAATATGCCACCGTGGGTAAACCATGTTCTAGCTGCAACTCGGCATCATAATATTTATTCAACAAAGAATAAAGCTGCGCTATGCGGTCGTTGCTATTAGCATTAGGATGTACCTGGTGCTGGCGGTTGAAGGCTCGTTGGCTATAGTTCAGTATCAGCTCGATGTAGTTCACGATGATAGATTTCAGTTCGCTGTCATTTCGGTGCTCTGTCAGTTCATAAAGGATGCTACGAATGATACTCACAATGATGTTTCGTTCATAAGGTCCCAGCGTCAGTGCCTCGTTGGTTGGGTAACTGTAAACACTGTATTGCCTAATGTTTTTTTCTAATGCTGTGCCTGCCAATAAAGTCGGATGAAACAACAGAGCCCAACCGGTTAGCTGTACTGTGGTGCCATCATCATGTTTGCCCCCCATGCCTCCCGGTTGCACACAAATCAATGAGTCTTTGGTGTAGTGATACTGACTTTTTCCTAATGACAGTTCTATCTCATTGCTCTCGTGGATGAAGAAACCATATACTTCATAATGGTTGAAGCTGTGGCGCACCTCAGACAATTCGTTAAAACACACCACGCTTACCTGCGGATGCTGCAACTCGCTGCCGATATAATGGATGTAATCAGCCACTTGCTTGATATGTCTTACATCGTTCATCTCTTTTTACTTTTTGGCAAATATAAGAAAAATCCGTAAAATTGATACATCCCGCCTTATTTTTATTAATTATTATGTGTATCTTTAGGCGTAATTTTGCATCGTGAATAAGAAAAAACGGATTAATTAAAATAATAGGATTATGAAAACGAAAATCATCTTTGTGTTCGCTTTTGCAATGTTTATGTTATCATCACTGAACGTAAGTGCACAAATTACCATCAACATCAGATATACTGCTGAGAACGGTAATGCACGTAAATATGTAGAGGAAATGGAATCAAGCGGCATAGCTGCCCGTATTCGTGCCGTAGAAGGTTGCTTGGGTTATGATTATTTCTATCCAGCTGATGATCCAAATGGTTTGCTGCTGATTGATAGTTGGCAAGACCAGGCTGCCCTGAACCGTTATCACAGTTCACCAGCAATGCAAGAGGCTGCTGCCCTGCGTGAGAAATATGGCTTGGGGGGTCGCACAGTTCGCATGTTTACTCCTGTAACACCTCCTGCAAGAAGAGAAGAAACACCTGCTAACAATAACTAAAATAACAGATTATAATGAAACAGAATATCGGACAGAAACTGGCTCTTTATCCCACCCCAGCTACAGTAGTTGGCACCATCGACAATGAGGGTAAGTTAAATTGGATGCTGGTGGCTCATGTTGGCATCGTTAGTCACTCTAAACTACTACTGAGTGTACATGCTGTACATCATAGTGTGAAAGCTATTGACGAGACACATCGCCTATCCATCAACATTATCGACGAGCAATTTGTGGCACAAGCCGACTATACAGGAACCGTCAGCGGTGCAAAGACAGACAAGTCGAAAGTGTTCGAATATCATTTGGGCGAAGCAGGGATGCCTGTTATCGAGCAGTCACCACTGGTGATGGAGTGCGAGGTCATTGACACCTATGAAATAGATGGTTTCAAAAACTACATCTGTTCCATCCTCAACACTTATGTTGAAGAGGATATGTTGGATGATAAGCAGAAACCAGATTACAACAAATTGAAGCCTGTGTTATTTGAAATGCCTACTTACAAGTACTTGCGTACTGGTGACATCATTGGTGACTGTGTTAAGATGGGCAAAGCATTTGGAGAGAAATTAAACAAGTAATAATAGTAAAATAATGAAAGAATCAAAGATTATATTGGGTACATGGTCATGGGGATCAGGTGCAGTTGGTGGTGATCAGGTATTTGGCAACCACTTGGAGATAGAGCAACTTAAACCTGTTTTTGAAACAGGTATGCAAGCAGGTCTAAACATTTGGGATACTGCTACCGTTTATGGTATGGGGGCTTCAGAGTCTATTTTAGGTGAGTTAGCTAAGGCCTATCCTCGTCAGGAAGTGATGCTGTCTACTAAATTTACACCGCAGATAGCTCCAGATACTTCATATGCTGTATCTGAATTGATGGAAAATAGCCTCAAATTACTGCAGACTGACTACATAGACATGTACTGGATTCATAATCCAGCAGATGTAGAACGCTGGACCCCCGGACTAATCCCATTGCTACGGAGTGGGAAAGTGAAACGTGTAGGTGTGTCTAACCATAATCTGGCTGAGTTGAGGCGTGCAGATGAGATTCTGGCAGAAGCAGGTTTCCATATATCTGCTGTTCAGAATCATTATAGCTTGCTCTATCGTTCTTCAGAACGTGGTGGAGTGCTCGACTATTGCTTGCAACATGGTATTCAGTTCTGGGGCTATATGGTATTGGAACAAGGCGCTTTGTCTGGTAAGTACAATACACAAAACCCCTTGCCTGCAGAGAGCGACAGAGGTCATAAGTATAATCCTGTACTGCCTCAGATTGAAGCCCTTACTAATGCGATGAAGACTATCGGTAAAAAATATGGTGCCTCTTGTTCACAGATTGGTATAGCTTGGGCGATTGCGAAAGGTGTAATGCCAATCATAGGTGCCACCAAGCCCAATCATGTTCTGGAAGCCGCTGAGGCTGCCAAGATTCAGTTGACAGCTCATGAAATGAAGGAACTGGAAGCATTGGCTGAGGCTACTGGAGTTGATACACGTGGCTCTTGGGAACATTCTATGGAATAATATTAAAGATGAAGAAGTTAGGTATTTCAATTAGTTTATTGTTTTCGTCAATGGTGATATTTGCTCAGTCTGCTATAGATATGCATAGCCATTTTACTACACCAGCATTCTTGAAGGTGTTGGCTGAACATGATGCTTTGCTGGATGAGGGATTCCCTATCCCCGACTGGGCAGTAGAGGACCATCTGCAATTTATGAATGATGCCGGCATCGAAAAGTCTGTGCTAACCCTTCCAGCACCTCAGCCATATTTCGGTGATGTTGCTGAAACGGCTCAGGTTATTCGCGCAACAAACGAAGCAGCTGCCAAACTGAAAGCAGAGCATCCAGATAAATTCTTGTTCTGCGCTACTTTACCGTTGCCCGATGTGAAAGCTGCAATGAAGGAAGCTGTGTATGCGCTTGACACCTTACATGCTGATGGTATAAAGCTGGCTACCAACAGTCGCGGACAGTACTTAGGCGAAGAGGCTCTCGACCCATTGATGCAACTGCTTAGCGATAGAGGGGCAGTGGTGATTTTGCATCCTCACAAACCAGATCCTTATGCGCAGCAAGTGATGATGCAGACACCTCTGGCTATGTATGAATACTTGGCTGAAACCACTCGCGCTTTGGCTAACATGATTACTCGTAATGTGTTAGCTAATTATCCTGGTATGAAGGTAGTGGTGCCTCATTGCGGTTCTTACCTGCCTTTGGCTATCCCACGCATGAAGTCTGTATATCCTGCTGTCCTTGCCAAGAAGATGGTGGGTGACATTGACTGGGATGCTAACCTGAAGTGTCTCTACTACGACTTGGCGGGTGCAGCTTCTGCTGCTGTAATCAAGCAGATGTTAACTCTCACTGAGCCAAGTCACATCATGTATGGATCAGATTACCCTTATGTATCGGCTCCGGTTTTGACATTGAAAATCAAACAACTGCGTGAAGAGCTTAAAGCTGACGGCGAGCTGGCTCCTTATGTGGATATGTTCTTGAAAGATAACGCTATCAAACTTTTTGAGAAATGAAAAGAATAATCATTGCCCTAATGGGCTTTATAGTGATGACTATGATGACCAGTTGTAAAGAAAACAAAGTTGCTGCCACAGAAGTTCTGCAAGAAGAAGCAAAGGTATATGACCCAGCAAAGATGTTGGTGCGCCTCTCAGTAATCGAGGTCTATCCTGAGTATTTGGAAGAATACCTGCAAGCTGCTGCTACAGTAGGTGGTGAGTCGGTAAAGAAAGAACCTGGAGTGATTTGCATCTACCCATCTCACCTAAAAAGTGACAGTTGCCAAATCCGTATATTGGAAATCTATCGTGACCAAGAAGCTTACCAGAGTCACATTGCCAGTGAACATTTCCAGACTTACAAACAAGGCACCTTGCATATGGTAAAAAGTCTTGAACTATTGGATATGAATCCACTTGACCCTGCAGCAATGCCTTTTATCTTTAAAAAATAGGATCAGAAAAGGAATAAAAAACACTATATTTGCAGTCGGAAATTATTTTTTAGTAAAGTTATGATAAAACTCAAGGCTGCATGGACAGCAATCTTTATTATTTGTTTGGCTATAACCGTAAACGCTCAGCAAGCTGCGAATGATAGCTTGAAAACATCTTCCAGAGAAGGCAGTAACCGTAACTTGCTGATGAATGCTGCATCTGCTAGTCAGCCCCGGCAAATATCGTTAGGTTTGCCTATCAGCGGAAATGCTTACATCTATGAAGATGGCTTGCCTGTGTCTTACTATAATTACCAACTGTACCCCTATAAAAGTTGGCATAGTGGTGTAAGTCATGAGAGTACTGCTACAATGAGTCCACAGGATATGGTGCTGAAATATGGGATCATCAGCTATAGCGTCGATAGTAAGTCTAAGTTGGCAGGTAACAAGTTTGAAGGACGTGTGAACTATACGCTCAACATGTTCGGTCGTCAAGCTGTCGATGCCAACATTTCTACACCTTTAGGGAAAGGTTGGGGCATTAGCTTGAGCACTTATCAGAACTTTGATCCGGGTAGCAACCGTATGTCGATGAGCTACCTGATGGAACGCACTCAATTTTACAAAGGAGGTATCTCCAAGACCTTTGCTGGAGGAAGGGGTAAAACTGGCATCATCTACCAGTATTCTGAATTCTTGAACCACATCGAGAACTTTGGTCCGTTTGTGTTTGTGGGTGACGGTAGTGTAAAAGAACTTGAGGGATTCAATTTGGGTCGTGACAACTACCGTCCAGAAGACAGATCCATTCATTTCCTGGATGTTAAGACTGGCAAGATGATGGATCAGAACGTTGATGATGCTAATACCGACAAGATACATAATGTGAATTTTGTATTGAATTACAACTTCGCCAATGGCATGAAGTTGGCAATTCATAGTAAGTATAAGAATGGTCGTAGCTATCGTGCCAATCCTACTATTTCAGGTGTAACGAAAGCTACGGCTGAAAATGGTTTTACATACGCTGACGGGACCCCATACGAAGGGATGGTGCAGAACCGACGTTACTTGCATTTCAATGGTTTCGAAGAGAGTTGGATGACCAATGCCTCACTTAGTGGTATCAGCTCTAACAACCGACATCGTTGGATGATAGAGGCCGACTACTGGCTGAATCATGCAGGAGTCGAAACCTCTATGTGGATGATGTCCCACGAGGTGAAGAAAGATCCTAAATTATTATATTTCAATGGTCAGACAGGGCGCGCCTACAATAGCTATGCCGAATACTATAATGGACATGAGCACAAACTCTTTGCCTTTGCCAGCGATGAGTGGAGGGTGAACAATCGCTTGTGGCTGAAGGCTGGATTACGTTTGGAATACCTTAATGTGAGAGGCCGTGCTGCCAACGATGTATATGAGGGAAATGCTCGCCATACAGGCTTCTCACTTGTAGATAAAGGTGTCAGGTTAAACAAATTTAACGATAGCCATTTTAATCATGCTTATCTGGTGAGTGCCCGCCTTGCCCTTTTGGACGGCTTTGGTTTGCAAGCTGAGTACAACAGTGCCACCATCCACTCTCAGTTGTTCCATTATGGCACCTATTCTTACCCATCCATGAAGGGCATTACTGCCAATTATTTCCGTGGGGGTATCTACTGGAAAAACAGATGGATAGATCTTACCTCTCAGATTACCTACATCGAACAGAAAAATGCGCAGGAAAGGCCAAATTTTAGTCACATTCTCATTAAGGATGCAGGAGGCATGAAGGCTGGGCAGGAAGAGAACATCACCATGTTCACATATTATAATTTAGGTACTTTGGGATGGCTTACGGACGCTGTACTGACACCATTCAAGGGTTTCAATGTGCATTTGATGTTCACTTTGCGTAATCCTCAATATAAGGATTACAAACTTACTCCTACTTTCAGTGATGGGGTAACAGAAGAGCATGACTTTAGTGGCAATACCATCACTGCCCTCTCAAAGACAGAACTGGAGATTGAACCCAGCTATGCATTCGACAAATGGCGCATTTGGCTCAGTGCACGTTATTTCAGCAGACAGTATATCAACAAGACCAACTCGCTTTATTTCAATGGGCGTTGGGAGACTTTTGGCGGTGTAGATTATACATTAAACAATCATGTGAGCTTTGCTGCCAGCGTGGTGAATATCCTCAACCAAAAAGGAGCCAACGGTTCAATCGCATCTGCCGACCTGGTGACCGACCCTACCCCTTATAAAAACTATGTAATGGCGGGCACATTCATTCGTCCTTTTACGGTTGAGTTTACTACGAGAATTAAATTCTGACGAGGAAAGCCAAAACAACATAGTGATAGGCAATATTATAGGAGTTGACCAAAATGCAATATCATTACCTTTGTTTCCCCCTCCATCATTCCCATTAATGTAAAAGTCGGCTATTATTGTGTAAATGTGAATAAAAAGCTTTTTTAAGTCATAGAAAAAAGAGGTCGGTATCCTCGCTTGGATTCCGACCTTCTTGTTACTTTTGTTTTTGCAACAAAACAACAATAGCATTTTAAATATGAGCCAGTTATAAGATAATTCTTATAGTGTACCCTGTTTCAAGGCCTCCACATATTTGTCGATGCGCTGCATCTCTTGTGGAATGTTGATGCGCTGAGGACAGTTGGGGGTACACTGACTGCACCCTGTACAATGGGCTGCCTGACGGAGCTTGGGCACCGAACGGTCGTAGCCCACCAGGAAGGCCTGACGCATCTTGCGATAATTGGGGTCTCCCTGGTTCTCTGGCAGATTGCCTTCGTTCACGCATTTATTATAATGCAACAGTGTGCCTGGGATGTCAAGACCGTAAGGACAAGGCATGCAGTACTGACAGTTGTTGCACTGGATAATAGGATACTTGATGAGCAACTTGGTGGTTTCTTCCAAGAAATCGTTTTCCTCATCGGTAAGTGGCACCAGTGGTGAGAACGAACGTACATTGTCCTGCAGATGCTCCATATAGGTCATACCACTCAGCACACTCAGCACCTGTGGATGGGTGCCTACCCAACGGAAGGCCCAAGAGGCAACACTGTTCTCGGGATTGCGCTCTTTCAGACGCTGTACCAAATGGACGGGCAGGTTGGACAGACGACCACCCAGCAAAGGCTCCATGATGACGATAGGGATGTTGCGTTCTGCCAGCATGTTATACATGATTTCACCTTGCACACCATTCAAGCCCTGTGGGTAATGCCAATCCTGATAGTTCATCTGGATCTGTGCAAAATCCCAGTGTGCCTCGCCCTTATCGTGCATTTCCATGAGGTATTCCAACACTTCAATGTCACCATGATAGGAGAATCCCATGTTGCGGATGCGTCCTGCTTCTTTTTCTTTCATCAGGAACTCGTGCATACCGATGTCAAGGTAGTGGGAGTGCAGTTTCTGCATGCCTGTTACACTGCCTGGCCCAAAGCCTCCAAGACCTGCTCCGTGAATGAGGTAATAGTCCAGGTAATCTACTTGCAACTCTTCAAACGAACGGTGGTAGCCAGCTTTTGCCACATTTGGATCGTTACCGTTACCATCGAGGAAGGTAGATAATTTGGTGGCAATGAAATAGCTCTCGCGAGGATGACGCTTCAGGGCAATGCCTGTAGCACGCTCGGACTGTCCACGACCATAATGGGGTGATGTGTCGAAATAGTTTACACCATGTTCTAAGGCGTAATCAACCAAACGGTTCACCTGCTCTTGGTCGATGATTTCGCCTTGTCCGTTAGGATTGGGGATCATAGGCCAGCGCATACAGCCATAACCTAAGAGTGATATCTTATCGCCTGTGTTGTGGTTGGTGCGATAGGTCATCTGCCCTGTGGGCACTGGGGTAGAGTAGTTGCCTGCGGGATCAAAGGCTGCGTTCTTTTTGGGAGTACAACTCTCCATTGCTGCACCTGCAGCTACGGTGGCTCCTGCTCCCATGACTTTCAGGAACCCACGACGGTTGATATTGTTATTTGCCATAATGGTTTTCAATTTTAAATCGTTCTGTGTACTT
>OMSH01000014.1 GCA_900313715.1 uncultured Prevotellaceae bacterium | reverse complement strand
GTCAAATGGAGAAAACAAAGTCCATCCATCATCGCCATCTGCATAATAGATCGCACGAAGTCGCTCTATCTCACTATTTAAGAATTCCGGATGAATATCATCAGATAATCCCAGACTCGAAATGTCCTTAACATCTGATTTCAGGATAATGAGATGCCGGAATTTCTGATAAACAAACTTACTCGAAACATATTCCTCAAGTAACAATTTTGATATTTTGTCTATTTGAAGGATTGTATGAACATGGAAATGGGGACCATTATCCAGAATGTATGCCAGGGCATCTTTGTATGTTTTGAATTCTACTGCAGGACCAGAAGTGAAATTCATTGGACCAAACCCGTCGTTGATAATGGTATTTTCTTCTGTTTCAATTTTAAAATTCAACTCTCTAAATCGTTGTTGGCCTAACAAGAGTAGAATGGATGGCTCTGATATTTTGTTTTTTATATCTTCTGCCATTTTTTTATAAAAATCCCCTTGCTGTCTCTTTTCTATGATAGAGATAAATCCATTCTTGTCTAAATAATCAAGAACATTCCGATATTGTCCATCTTCTTCATCTTTATAATCAAGAACATAGAACTTATAGTTCAGACTGTTATTTGCATTACTGATGATTAATGACAAAAGAGCATCAATGGCTGTACGTGTCGTCTGGCCTTGTTCGTCAATACCTGTCAGAAGTATATTCTCGCTATTATCTTGTTTCAGCGTGATAGTTACTGGACATTGTCGAAGACTTACACTTCTGCCTACACATGCCTTCAGATTATTGTTTTTGATGCTGGAAACAGCTTCTTTTATTTCATCGTCAAAATAAAAAACTTGTGAACCATTGAAATAGAACTGGCCATTTGAAACACAATCAGCCTCCTTTGTTACGACAAGTCTAATACGCATTTCAGCCTCTTCTTTTGAAAGGAAAGAAGCGTGGAACTGTATATCAGAAGAGTTCCCTATTGTATTGTGGTAGATGACATCGCCAACATCAAGAGTCGCATTCTGTCTGCTACACCCAGACCACATTTTTTCTGCGTCACTTGGAGCACAATTAAGTACATATCGATCAGTAATATTATTCAATATTGCAGTCGGAATATCTGCATTCGCTAATGTCTGGGTGGCCATTATTAAGTGTATCCCTTGATTTCGGCCTTCTGTCGCTACTTTAGTAATAATATCAATAATCTCTGTCCGAGCCCTGCGTTCACTTGCCTTATGTTGCTCAAATAGAACATGACATTCATCAATGACAACCCAAACACGAGACATCTTTTCTTCGGGACGAGAATCGTTATAATTGTCAATATTCTGAACGCCAGCTTCTCTAAATAATTTTCCTCTTTCTCTCATTTGAGAGCTGAGATCGCGCAATATCTCAACAATTGTCTGGATGTCACTATTATCAACCAATAGGGCGCGGATGTGCTTAACATCTTTATACCGATTAAATTCTACACCACCTTCCTTACAGTCCAGGAGGTATAGTTGAAGGTCTCTTGGTGATAGCTTTTGAATAGCCCCGAGAATAATATCATGAAGCAAAACTGATTTTCCAGTACCAGAGCGGCCAATAATGAAACTATGAATATGTTCATCTTGGCCAAGTTTAAAGGTCATATCATGCCTTTCGAGTATTGTTCCTATAGGAAATTCTGCTCCCTTTAAATCTGCTGATTGTTTCGTTTTTGAAGTTGGATGAACTTCCTTTGTCTCCTGAACTTTTGGTTCACCATTATTGAGATAATCCCAACAAACATTGAGTAATTGATTATTGTTACAAATAGGGGTGAATGAAATCCGTCCTTTTGTACTTCCTAATGTTTCAGGCAAATTAACGATATGATAATTCTGAATGTCAAGGAGACTTTGTTGATCCTCTTTTCTTAGAGAGTAATCCATGTTGTTCATGACAATAAAAAACACTCCATACTTAGGACCATGTTCAAATAAAGGTAGTAACTCATCTATAAAACCATCGTATCTCCTAGGATAACAATTGAGTACGACAATCTCATATGGCATGATGATATTTCTATTTTTATTATTATAGGATACAACATTTCCATATTTTTTCATCGTCGTGCTAATATGCTCGGACAGAAGTCGTACTCTATCTCTAAATTTGTCCTGGGAATCAATTACTTCGTTGTGATAGTATCTAGAAACAAGGTTTTCAGTAAATAATCCCCCCATTCCAGTATAGTTTATATCCATAAAACTAAGAAACACATTACCAATAGGCAAAGTTAACATGGAATTTAGCAGGATATTGTTAAGTATATAGATAGCTTCTTTTTCATTGGCATCAGTATAATTAATCACCAAATT
>OMSH01000152.1 GCA_900313715.1 uncultured Prevotellaceae bacterium | reverse complement strand
GCCTGTTCCCATGCTCACGACTATAAGCTTATCGATATCGATGTCATGACGAGCTCCCAAACCATCAGCTGTAAACTCATCCACCATCTGTGTGGGTAAATTATAAATTGGTGTAGTTACAAACGCACTACCGACACCTGTCATCATTACCTGCTCAATATCTTCCAATCTGATATCATTATCATGTAAGTATTTACCGAAAGCTCCAAAGAAAGAAGTGACAGGGTCAGCTGCTGTAATAAACATTGGTTTTATGATTTGCTTGTTATCGTCTATACCAACTATTTTCGTAGTTGAACCACCCACGTCAATTCCAATAACCATTCCCATATTTTGTATTCTGTTTATAAAGTTTTTATTAAATTCAATTTTAGCACAACACAGTATGTATTAAGCAAGTATGATCATATCTATCAATGATTTATTGTAATATTTTATCAGCAAAAACTTGTTTAACCAATGTAGCAAACTCTTGAAAAGCTGCTGTATCGCTTAAAGCAGATAAAGATTGCATTAGTCCATAATAATGCCATGCATGTTCTTGGGGATCATCAACGTGGAAACGTTTCCACAATTCATCACCAATCACAGAATAGTCACGAGCAATAATACGCATATTTGACAATTTGTCCCCCATCGCCACAATCTTAGCATCAAGTGGTGCTTCTGCCAAGTGCTCAATAGCCATCTGTTTCCGGAAATGCCAAGTAGCAGAGGCACTGCCTTCCAGCTTAACATCACTTTCATGAGCCACTAGATCTGCCACTCGTTTTCCGAACTCTTGCTCAAGTTGCTCATAGGTTGTATCAGTATCTTCTAACGTATCATGCAAAGCTGCTGCTGCCAACAACTCTTGATCGGAAGTAATGGTCGATACAATAACAACCGCTTCTAAAGGATGTACAATATATGGGAAGCCTTTACCTTTACGTTCTGTATTGGCATGAGCTTTAACAGCAAAACAGATGGCCCTATCCAGGACACTACTATCTAAATACTTTTTCTTACTCATAATCAGACTTTTTTATAAACATCATCCCAAAATGGCAAGTCCTTGGCCATTTCCATAATCATATCAATCAAAACATCATAATTGTTATTTTTGCCATTTATGGTTTCATAAACATCTCGCAGCCCCTCACGACCTCTACCCTGTTTCAGTACATAAACCAAGCATAAGTTTTGTAGGCCAATATTCTCCGCCAAAATATCTAAATCGGTCAGTGCTATCTGTGCAAGTGCCAATTGGTATGCATCCTCAGAATTATCTTTGATGAAACGATTCACATCACTCAAAGTCTCAAAACCAAACGACACCAGCAATGGAAGGAATCCCATCATTGAGGAAGGGAAAATTTCTGCCTGATTTACAGATGCTATACGTTGATTTAAGCGATCAAACGGATGTGTTTCCAAATAGCTTTTAAAAGAGTCGACAGTCAATGCTACATCATCTAATTTACCTGACTGTACCAAACTTTGAACATTACGACGGTACTCTGTTATTTCATTGCGCAAACGACTGAATTCGTCATCTATCAACTCCAGCATTCCAGCTAATCGGCTGAACTGACGACGATGTTCGTCCAGAATTTTCACGTTACCTTTATAACCCGTATCATGTTCGATAGTGGACCATACATGTTGCAGGGCTGTGCGCATCTGTAATTCGAAACGTACATTCTTTAACACAGGATCTTTCGTGCGTAAGCGACATATATAATGAAGCGAGTTATAGCCAAAACTATTTAATTCATGCAACTTACGTTTATCGACAGATTCTTTCCAATCTATTTCGAATATTTTTTTCGCAATGATAGCTACTTTATCAACATCATCACTATAGAAAGTTATAATGCGGAAACCTACTAAATCTGTGATATCATTGATGCTATGATACTTTGCGCCTTTCAGGAGCAACTTTCCTGCTAGTGATGATTCTGACTTTACCCTATGTTCAATGGCCGTTACATAGATCCCCTGTTCATCCAATGCTTTCTTCACTTTATTATAGGCCTGTTTCTCTATTTTCTTCAAACTGGGAAGCAGAGCACGAAACTGCTGCATCAATTCTTCACCATGTGGGTCTAATATGATGTTTGTTGTTTGTGACATAATTAAACTATTTGATTATTAACTATTCGTCGCAAAAGCGTTTCAATATACTTTCATAAGACTCTATTCTTCTATCTCGCATGAAAGGCCACCAGCGACGGACCTGTTCAGAGCGTTCGATATCAATCCTCACCACCAGATTCTCCTCATTATCAGCGCTGGCAACTGCCAACAATTCTCCTTGTGGGCCAGCAACAAAACTATTTCCCCAAAATAGGATACCATCGGTTTGCCTTGAAGGGTCTGGTTCATGCCCTACCCTGTTGACAGCAATTACAGGCAATCCATTTGCCACAGCATGACCTCTCATAACGGTTTGCCATGCGTCTAACTGACGTTGCTTTTCTTCTTGAGTATCGGTACTTTCCCATCCGATAGCCGTTGGATATATAAGCATTTCCGCACCTTTTAACGCCATCAAGCGTGCTCCTTCAGGATACCACTGGTCCCAACACACCATCAAGCCTAATTTTCCTAACGATGTTTGAATGGGCTCAAAACCAAGGTCGCCAGGTGTGAAATAGAATTTTTCATAGTAAGCCGGATCGTCAGGTATATGCATTTTTCGATACTTTCCTGCTATGCTTCCATCCGTATCAAAAACTACAGCAGTGTTGTGATACAAACCAGCAGCTCTTCGCTCGAACAACGAAGTAACCAACACGATGTTCAGTTCCTTTGCCAAAGCACTATAAAATGCGGTTGACGGACCAGGTATTGATTCTGCCAAATCGAAGTTCTTCACATCTTCCACTTGACAAAAATAGGGTGTGTTATGAAGCTCTTGCAACACAACAAGCTGAGCACCTTTTTCAACGCACACCCTTATGTTGGCAGCCAGCTTCTCCTTATTATCGGAGATGCTGGCTGTAACAGACATTTGTACCAATCCTACTTTGATTATACTCATTTGCAATACAAACTTAGAATTGTTTCATACAGTTCTTGTTTGCCACTCTTCTGCACAGGCTCACCACTCTTCTTTGCATAGGCAACAAGATCTTCCAGAGTCATCTTACCTTCTTCAAAACGTTTTCCTTCGCCAGCATCGAAACTTGCATAACGTTCTTTCAACATCTGAGGAAGAGGAGATTCTTCAACAATAGCCGCAGCATTCAACAAAGCACGAGCCATAGCATCCATACCACTGATATGAGCGATGAATATATCCTCTGGGTCAGTTGAATTACGACGCAACTTAGCATCAAAGTTCATACCGCCATTGCCCAATCCGCCATTACGAATTACCTGCAGCAGCGCCTGTGTCAATTCGAAATTGTCGATAGGGAATTGATCAGTATCCCATCCATTCTGGGCATCTCCACGGTTGGCATCAATACTACCTAACATGCCGTTATCCACAGCAACAGTCAGTTCATGTTCAAATGTATGTCCTGCCAATGTAGCGTGATTCACTTCTATATTCACCTTGAAATCTTTATCCAGTCCGTTGGCACGCAGGAAACCAATCACTGTTTCTGTATCTACATCATACTGATGCTTCGTTGGCTCCATGGGCTTTGGCTCAATCAGGAACGTGCCAGTAAAGCCATTAGCACGAGCATAGTCACGAGCAGCT
Source organism: uncultured Prevotellaceae bacterium (assembly GCA_900313715.1). Classification (GTDB taxonomy): domain Bacteria; phylum Bacteroidota; class Bacteroidia; order Bacteroidales; family Bacteroidaceae; genus Bacteroides. The sequence continues at coordinate 2,305 of OMSH01000152.1, read as the reverse complement.
TTCAACATGTTAGCCAAGTGGTCTTTCTCACGCTGCATCTGTGTATTCAGCAATGAAGAATAACCCTCTCGGCCTCCCCAGAACACATAGTTGGTACCGCCCAACTTGATAGTTGCATCAATAGCATTCTTAATCTGCACAGCAGCACGAGCCACCACGTCAAAATCAGGATTGGTAGCAGCACCGTTCATATAGCGCTTATGACCAAAGACGTTGGCAGTACCCCACAACAGTTTGATGTCAGTACCTGCCATCTTCTCTTTCAAATAATCGGTGATTATCTGCATGCGTTCTTCATACTCTTCTATGGTAGCACCTTCCTCAATCAGGTCAACATCATGGAAGCAGAAGTATTCAATGCCTAATTTCTGCATAATTTCGAAGCCAGCATCAACTTTAGCCTTAGCACGACAGATGGGGCACTCGTCCTCATCCCAAGCATAATGACGAGTTTGTCCGCCAAACTGATCACCACTTGCCTGGCCCAGGGTATGCCACCATGCGAGGGCAAACTTCAGCCAATCTTTCATTTTCTTACCCAACACTACTTTCTCTGCATCATAGTAATGAAATGCCATTGGGTTCATACTCTTTGTTCCTTCAAAAGGAATCTTGCCGATTCCTGGGAAATACTCCTTTACCATAGTACTATTATTTAATGATTGATAATTCTTTATTCAAAACAGATTTCCAACGTTGATAAGCAGAAAGATATTCATCTCTCTGCGAAACCAGAGGCTCAATATGAGCTAGACATTCGAGTGAAGCGAAAGCTTCGTTGTGATTTTGATAAATACCAGCGCCCATGCCTGCTCCTTTTGCAGCTCCCTCAGAGCCTTCTGTTTTATATACATCTATCATGGCTCCACTAACAGTGGCCAAAGTATCACGGAACAGTGCCGACTTAAACATATTTGCCCTGCCAGCATGAATGTGCTGTATATTCAATCCCATCTGCTTCATTATCTCAATGCCATAGCAGAAAGAGAATACAATGCCTTCTTGCGAAGCACGTAATATATGTATCTCGTTATGCTTGTTGAAATTCAATCCATGTATAGAGCAGCCAAGTTCCTTGTTTTGCAACACGCGCTCAGCACCATTACCAAACGGCAACACCACTAATCCTTCAGAGCCAACAGGCACAGACGAAGCCAATCGATTCATATCTGGATAATCCAAAGACGGAGTAATATTATGATGCATCCAGGAATTGAGAATGCCCGTTCCGTTGATGCACAACAAAATGCCTAAACGGTTTAACTGATGCGTATGATTAACGTGTGCAAAAGTATTTACACGACTCAAGGAATCGTAATTAATCTGTCCAGATACGCCATAAACCACTCCAGAAGTACCTGCCGTAGCAGCAATTTCACCAGGACTAAACACATTCAGCGACAAAGCATTGTTAGGTTGGTCTCCGGCTCTATAGGCCACAGGAGTACCTTCTGCCAAACCAAGTTCTTGTGCAGCCATCTTAGTCACCTTGCCTTGTTCTCCAAAAGTAGGTACGATATCTGCTATCATTGATGCATCTATGCCATAATAATGCAGCAGAAAGTCTGCCAATTTGTTTTCTTTGAAGTCCCAGAACATGCCTTCTGATAAACCAGAAATAGTTGTACAGACATCACCCGTCAACATCATGGCTATATAATCACCAGGTAACATGACCTTATCAATTTTTTCAAAGACTTCAGGTTCATAGCGCTTCACCCAAGCCAGTTTAGAAGCCGTAAAGTTACCAGGTGAGTTCAACAAATGAGACAGACACAAGTCGGTACCAAGATCATGTAAAGCCTGTTGTCCTATACCCACAGCACGAGAGTCACACCAGATAATGGAAGGCCTCAACACATGTTTGTTCTTGTCCACACAAACCAGGCCATGCATCTGATAGGAAATACCAATCGCTTTGATACCTTCTTTCTTAATGTGAGAAGAAGATAACACATCAGCTGTAGCCAATTTAAGATGCTTCCACCACATTTCCGGATGCTGTTCAGCCCAGCCATCTTGAGGCGCCATGATTTCAGCCTCTTGCTTAGGATAGAATGCAGACGCAATACACTTACCCGATTGAGCTTCCACTATACTCGCTTTTACAGACGAGCTTCCTATGTCATAACCTAACAAATACATACTCACTATCGTTTTAATTGCGTAAAAATATAAACTTTTTATGACACCACAAAAAAATGTGTCGATAAAGATTCACTTTACCGACACATTTAATAGTTTTATGTATTAAGCTTAAATTAGATCAGCTTAATGAACAAATCCTTACCATCTTCTGTAACCT
>OMSH01000019.1 GCA_900313715.1 uncultured Prevotellaceae bacterium | reverse complement strand
CTAAAACGTGAGCTTTATTTTGCTATTCTCTCGTTTATTTGTACTTTTGTGGAAAAATTACCGAGATTATGAAGAAGAACATATTTAATGTATTGATAGCTCTTGCATGGCTAACAGGGTGCAGCAGCAATGAGCAGAAATCAGCACCTGATAATCAAAATTTTAATTACACAGTGGAACAGTTTGCTGATTTACAGATTTTGCGTTATAGGGTGAACGGCTTCGAGGAGCTGACCTTGCAACAGAAAGAGTTGGTGTATTACCTTACAGAGGCGGCTTTGTGGGGGCGTGACATTTTCTATGATCAGAATGGTAAGTATAATCTCACCATCAGTCGTGCGTTGGAAGCTGTTTATACGAATTATAAGGGTGACCGTAACAGCGATGACTTCAAGGCTATGGAACTGTATCTAAAGCGAGTATGGTTCTCTTCAGGTATACACCACCACTATGGTAGTGAGAAGTTCGTGCCAGGGTTCTCAGAAGATTTCTTTAAAAAAGCTTTGCTCAGTGTGGATGCAGATAAGCTCCCACTTCGGGATGGACAGACAGTGGAACAGTTGTGCGAAGAGATATGTCCTGTAATTTTTGATCCCAACTTGCTGAAGATGCGTACTAATCAGGCTGATGGCGAAGACTTGGTGCTGACATCGGCTGTCAACTTCTACGAGGGTTTGACACAGGCCGAGGCTGAAGCCTTCTATAATAAACTGAAAGATCCAAAGGATGAGACGCCTGTATCTTATGGCTTGAACAGCAAGTTAGTGAAGAAAGATGGAAAAATATATGAAGATGTCTATAAGGTTGGTGGCCTGTATGGCGCAGCTATCGAGAAGATTGTGTTTTGGTTGCAAAAGGCCGAGGGCGTGGCAGAAACACCAGAGCAAAAGGCTTCCATTGCCAAACTGATAGAATATTACCAAACAGGTGACTTAAAAACGTTTGACGATTATACCATCTTGTGGGTGAAGGATTTGAATTCACAGGTGGATTTTACCAACGGATTTACAGAAACTTATGATGATCCATTGGGTATGAAAGGTACTTGGGAAGCTATCGTTAATTTTAAGGATATGGCTGCAACCAAACGTACAGAGACGATCAGCAAGAATGCCCAATGGTTTGAGGACAACTCGCCTGTTGACAATCAGTTCAAGAAAGAAAATGTTAAGGGTATCTCTGCAAAGGTAATCACGGCTTCTATCCTGTCTGGTGCTTTGTATCCGTCTACTGCCATTGGTATCAACTTGCCCAATTCTAACTGGGTGAGGGCGCAGCATGGCTCAAAGTCGGTGACCATAGGCAATATTACCGATGCCTACAATAAAGCTGCTCATGGCAACGGCTTTAACGAGGAGTTCGTGTATAGCCAGGAGGAGTTGGATAGAATTGATAAATATGCTGACTATACTGACGAACTGCATACTGACATGCATGAGTGCTTAGGTCATGCTTCCGGTAAACTGTTGCCTGGGGTGGATCCCGATGCGCTGAAAGCCTACAGTTCTCCGCTTGAGGAAGGACGTGCCGATTTGTTCGCTTTGTATTATCTGGCAGATCCAAAGCTGGTAGAACTGGGCCTTACTCCTAATGCCGAGGCATATAAGTCGCAGTATTATACCTATATGATGAATGGTCTGATGACACAACTTGTACGTATTGAGCCGGGTAAGAACATTGAGGAGGCGCACATGCGCAATCGCTCTTTTGTGGCTCATTGGGCATATGAACACGGCAAGGCCGATAATGTGGTGGAATTGGTTAAGAAAAATGGTAAGACCTACGTGAAAATAAATAACTACGAAAAGTTGCGTGTTTTGTTTGGAGAACTGTTGGCTGAGGTGCAGCGAATCAAATCGACAGGTGATTATGAAGCCGCTCGTCTCCTGATAGAGAACTATGGTGTAAAGGTAGATCCTGTGTTACATCAGGAAGTATTGGAGCGCTATAAGAAGCTGAACCTGGCTCCATATAAGGGCTTTGTGAACCCGAGATATGAGTTGGTGCAGGATGCTGATGGCAAGGTTACGGATGTGAAGGTGACATATGATGAAAGCTATGTTGAGCAAATGTTGCGCTATAGCCGTGACTACAGAACGCTGTGATGGTTAACGGTCATAATTGCAAACGCGATTTATCTAAAGTTCAATGTCAATGATAGATCTTCCATCTTCAATAAGAGAAATAAAAACACAGTTGAGGCTTGCCATGAATGGTAAAGCTTCTACCAGCATGCGTGAGAGGGGACTGGTGTATAAGGTGAATTTTGGCGTTGAACTGCCTCGCATCAAGCAGATAGCCTCGCAGTTTGAGAAAAACCATGATTTGGCTCAGGCTTTATGGAAAGAGAATATTCGTGAGTGCAAGATACTGGCAGGCATGTTGCAACCAGTTGACACTTTCTTTCCTGAGATAATGGATATTTGGATTGAGGCAATGCCTACAGTAGAGATAGCTGAAATGACCTCCATGCATCTTTTCCAGTATTTGCCTTATGCTCCTCAGAAGTCGCTCCAACTGATAGCCAGTGAAGGGGAGTATCAGCAAATCTGTGGCTTCCTCACTATCGCCCG
>OMSH01000180.1 GCA_900313715.1 uncultured Prevotellaceae bacterium | reverse complement strand
TTTTTCAGGGCTACATGCGTTGCATCAGGCGCTTGCTCATGTACCTCACAGGGATAATGACCGAGAGGGCTCCAACTACCAGAACTGTGATGAAAATCAGCAGTACGTCAGAGAGATGCACACTCACTGGATAGGCTTCTACAATAAAGTTGTTGCCCATAGAAATGATGCCGAAATGATGCTGCATCAAGCAGAGTAGTACGCCAATCACAATGCCTGCCAATGCTCCATAAGCTGCAATGAGCCACCCCTCAAACATAAAGATATGCTCAATCAGTTGGTTGTTGGCACCTAAGTTTCGTAAGGTCTGGGCATCTTCTCGCTTATCAACAATCAGCATGCTCAGTGAACCTATCACGTTGAAGGTGGCAATAATCAGAATGAAGGTCAGGAACAGATAGGAGATGAACTTCTCAATCTCCATGATACGAAATATGTCGGCTTGTTGCTCGAAGCGGTTCTGCACTTGGAAGTCGTTGCCCAACATCTCTTCCATCTTGGCTTGCACGCGACGCTCGTTGGTGCCCTGTTTCAGTTTTACTTCCATAGCCGACACCTCATCGCGATAGCCAAAAAGCTGGCTGGCGAAATCCAGACTGGTTAGGATATACTGTGTGTCGTATTTCTCCTGGTTGACCAAAAAAAGGGAACCGGGAGAATGCAGATAGCCTCTGGCAAAAGCTGCTCCAGGGTTGGCAATGTTCACTCGTACGTGTTGTTTGGGGGCAATGACGAGCAAGGGATCGACGAACTGTAGGCCTGTGCCTAAGGTTGAGGCTACTCCCATGCCTAAGATGCCATAGTCCACCCCTTCTTCCTGTAAGAGAAATTGCTGTCGGCCATAGAGAATACTGTCTATCTCGGTGATTTGGGTAAAGCTGTCATCCACTCCCTTGATGGTCACCATCAGTTGTTTGTCCTTATATCGCACCATAGCGTTCTCCTCAATGGTGGGCATCGCTGTCTCTACCTCCGGCATCTGGAGAATTCGAAGTATTCTACTGTCTTGCCGACTGAACACCTTGCCTTGTGTGGCAGTGATTTTCAGTGGGGCATCGAAGGCGGTAAACAACCCCTCCACCATCTCATGAAAGCCATTGAAAACCGATAAGGTACAAACCATAGCGAGGGTAGCCAATGCTACTCCGCATACCGATATGGCCGAGATGATGTTGATGGCATTGTGCTTCTTCTTGGCAAAAAGGTAACGCTTGGCAATATAAAGCGGGAGGTTCATCGATTGTTAAGGTAGTCTTCCTCTGGACCTTCTGGGGTTTTGTAGCCATCGCCCTTAGCCTCTTTGATGAGGTTGTCGATATGCTCAGCATAATCTAACGAGTCGTCTGCAAAGAACTTCAACTCAGGGATGATGCGTAATTGATGGCGCACTCTCTGACCAAGGTCATAGCGGATGGTGCGCATATTACTGCTGATATTCTTCAGTAACTCTTCTGATTTTTCTGAGGGGAAGATGCTGAGATATACTTTGGCGATGCTCAGATCAGGACTGATGCGTACACTGCTGACAGACACCAGTACGCCATGAGTGCCTTGGGTCTGTTTCTGAAACAAGTCGCTTAACTCTTTTTGAATCAAACGTGAGATTTTATTCTGTCGAGTACTATCCATAGTTTTAATTGAAAATTGAGAATTGAGAATTAATAATTAATAATGTTAATGGTTTTTCTTTATGTAAATGCCTAAAGCGGCAAGGGTTGCTAAGAGCAAGAGTACCAAAGCACCATAGGCAATGGTCTCTGTTACATGGATGCTTTGTGGGTCGAAAGTCATCTGGATGGTGTGATTTCCTGCTGGCACATAGAGGGTTCGCAGCACATAGTCGGCACGTGCCAGCTCTACAGGTTGACCGTCGATGGTGACTTGCCAACCATCGGGGTAATATATCTCAGAGAATACAGCCACACCGTCAGATGGGTTCTGGGTTTGGTAAGTCAGGCTATTTGGCTCATATGCAGTGAGCTCAATAGAAGCATCTTCAGCCACATTAAAGGAAGAAGCATTGTTCAAAGTCGATTTGAATTGGTTATCTACTACAGCTGTCACATGAGGGTTACTGCTTGTGGTCATGTCGAGTTCTTCGTCGGCATTGGCCACATAGCTTACTTCCTTGACAAACCAGGCATTACCCAAAGCGTAGGGATTCTCCAAAGGTAATTCTCCTTCTTTGGTAGGCAGGATGAAATACTTGGTGTTAAGCATGTTGAGGGCATGGAACTTGGCCGGATCTACTTGCTCCATATCGCCTCCAGCCTCAGCGATAGCTTGGTAAGCATCTTGCATCTCCGTTTTCAGACATACCTCTATCAGTTCGTTATACCTGCGCAACTTAGCAGCATGATAGCCACCCACGTTCTTGTGCCAATAGGAGGTGTTGTTTTCATTGAAAGCGCTGACGGCAAAGTTCAACACGCGATAGTCGGGGGCGGTGTCTTCCAAGATGAATTTGTCGGCTGCAGTTTGGGCGAAAGTGGTGGTTTGTATGCTTTTATCTACAAACTGGTCGTCGTAGAGATAACGCTTGTTTACTTGCCACATATCGAACAGGCAGAGCAGGGCAATGCCACCAATGGTGAACTCCTTGCGCAATTTGCCCTTGAGGAGAAGCATCAGCAACACCACACCGACAAGGACAATGATGAGAGAACGCAGGGCATCGGTCGAAACCATAGCGGCACGCATCTCACTTAAATTCGCCATGATGCCTGCTAATTCGTTGGCAGGGATACCGCCTTGGTCAACAACACTTTGTAACATCTGTGCCTCCTGAGTAGGGATGAAGTCGGTAAATGTTTCAGGGGTAAGCCAGATCAGTAAGCTCAAGCCAGCAGTAAGAAGAAAAGGTATGATAAATTGAGAATTGAGAATTGAGAATTGAGAATTCTGTCCATCTGCCTTATTGTTTTTAATACTCCAACGTCCAATGACCTCCTTCAATGCCAATATCGCCAACAGAGGGATGGTGAATTCGGCAATGACCAAGATGGAGGAAACGGCACGAAACTTATTATACATTGGCACATAGTCGATGAAGAAGTCGGTGACGGGCATGAAGTTTTTACCCCAAGAGAGAACGATGGAGAAGATGGTCGCTCCTAAAAGTGCCCATTTCATCGGTCCTTTAACGATAAAACAACCCAAAAAGAATAGGAACAGCACGAAGGCTCCTACATATACCGGGCCGGATGTTCCAGGCTGGGTACCAAAATACTGGGACAGGGCACCATATAAACTGCTGTATCTTGGATTGGACTTGGTCATAGCTGCCTCGCTCTGGTTGATAGCCACTGAGGCACCACCTTTAAAGTTGGGTACTAACAAGGTTAGTGTTTCATCTACACCATAGCTCCACTGGGTAATGTATTCCTTGTCTAACCCACCTGTTGCCGATGAACCAGCTGAAGGATGTTGTGTCAACTCACTTTTGCCTCGCATGGTTTCCAAACTGTAAGTATAGGTGTGGTACAGGTTACTGAGGTTGATGGCAACACCCACTACCCCTGCTGCTACCAAGACAGCTGAGGCTTTCAGGAATTGTGGCATCGTCTTGTTGCGATAGGCCTCTATGCCAAAGGCAATAACCATAAAGAGCATCACGAACAGGAAGTAATAGCTCATTTGTACATGGTTGGAGAGTATTTGAAAGGCCACAAACAGGGCGAAGACAATACCTCCCTGCCAGATTTTGCCTCGATAGGCCCATACCATACCTGCTATCGTAGGTGGAATGTATGCTAAGGTTACGAATTTCCATATATGTCCTGCTGCAATGAGGATGAAGAAATAGGACGAAAATCCCCAAATAACACCTCCCAAAGTCGAAAGCCAGGGTGATATGCCGAAAGCTCGAAGCAGGATGTAAAAGCCCAACAGCATGATGAAAGCCAGGCGCACATACTCTGGGAACCATAGTTCGTAGATATTGCCCACCTTTTTCAACGTATCGGTAGAATCGTAAGAAGGCGATATCTGATAGGTAGGCATGCCACCAAACATGGAGTTGGTCCATCGAGTACGCTCACCCGTACGTTCATAATATTCCTTGGCTTCCTGACCGGCAGCTGCTCCAGCGGTGGTGTCGTGCTGGAAGAGGATTCTTCCCTCGAAGTCGGCAGGATAGAAATAAACGAACGAGATGACTGCAAATATCAGTATGGCAATGATGTCGGGTATTATCTTCTTCATAATCGTTTTATCTTATTGCTGCAAAAATAATAAAACTTTAGGGAAAAAACGCTGCATATAGTAAACATTTAAGCTATGTTAGGCAAGTAAGTGGTAAACGCCACCTACCAGTGCTTTCACTACTCCTTTCATCTCTAAGCCAAAAAGCAGGGAGGTGAGTTGGTGAATCGGCATATTGGCTTCTACAGTCAAGGTGTTGACATGCAGGTCGCCTCTTTGTTGCAGAAGATTGACGACCATTGCCTCATCATCAGTAAGGTCAACAAACAGATTCCGTTGTATGGCTTCAGGCTTGGCAGGTGTAGTTTGCCACCCCATAGCGTTGACAAGGTCTTCGGCATTGGTGATTAAAGAGGCTTTGCTGTCCCTGATAAGATGGTTACACCCTATCGATTTCTCATCATTGATTTTTCCTGGAACGGCAAAGCAATCTCTGTTGTAGGTATTTGCCAACGAAGCAGTAACCAGTGATCCTCCTTTTATAGCCGATTCCACCACAATGGTAGCATCTGTCATGCCTGCCACGATGCGGTTTCTCGATATGAAATTGTATGCATCAGGTTCTGTGCCTGTTAGGAATTCAGTAAGTAACCCACCGTTGGACAACATCTCTGTTGCCGTTTGTCGATGCTGGGAAGGGTAGATCCTGTCCAACCCATGTGCCAATACGCCAATGGTTGGCAGATGGTTGTCAAGGGCAGCGCGATGGGAATGGATGTCGATACCGTATGCCAATCCGCTTACTATCACAACATCCGGGCATAGAAAAGCAAGGTCTCTGACGAAATCAGCACAAAATTGCTTGCCGTATTGGGTAGCCATGCGGGTGCCTACCATAGCTATGATATGCAGACAATTCATGTTGGTATTGCCTTTGTAGAATAGTGCGATGGGGGCATCTTCGCATTCCCTGAGTCGGGAAGGGTAGTGCTCATCTTTGATGGTGAGGCAGGTAATATTGTTCTTTTCAGCAAAGTTTAATTCTTTTTCTGCCCTCTTGAACGCTTCAGGATTATCTAACATGTCCACTAATCGCTGACTGACATCAGGTATTAGTTCACGCAAGTGAAGACGGTTCTCAAACACGGCAGTGGCACTGCCCATCTCATCTATTAAACGCTTGGCATTGATGTGCCCGATACCTTCACAAAGTGTCAAGGCAATGGCACAAGTCTTTTCGTCGTTGGTCATTGTTATGAAAGTTTTTAAGTTTATAAATAATTGGCAAATATTTCGTCAAACATCTCACCCCTTGTCAATACGCCGTTCTCCAAACAGACGGCATCTACTACCCCTCGCAGACATAGTTTGTTGTCGTTTTTCCTAAAGATATCTTGGTAGAATACAAATCTAATTCCGTCTCGTTGCAGGTAGAGTTTACTAATAAACTCGTCCCCACTTCGCAGGGGAACCTTGAATGTCATCGTAATTTTTGACACTACCACATCGATGCCTCGTTGATGGAGGTCAGCAAAGCTCACCCCTGTGGTCAGCAAGAACTCATGTCGGGTATGCTCTAAGTAATGCTGGTAGTTGGCGTTGTTGACAATACCTTGTAGGTCGCATTCGTAATCGCGTACCTTCATTTCCAACTCGTAGATGTATTTACTCATGACTCTAATCCTTTAAACTGTAACATCTCATGGGTGCTCACCAACTTGAACAGCTTGTCGGAAGGGCGTATCTTCTCGACTTTCAAAGAGAAATGGTCGCCTTTATGCACGGTTTGCACAGGCTTGAGGTTCACTCTTGCTTCTTCCAACGTGAGGAAGATAGCTCCTGTAGTAGGTCCCGTTATCAGCACCTTGTCGCCCACATTCAGTTCGGCTGCTTCGCAAAGGAACTCGGCCACACCAATGTTATTAAAATATTTAATGCCCTTGCCCACGTAGATTTTACGCTCAGTAGCTGCAGAGCCGTAGGTGTGTGTCCACTCGCCTAAACGTTGTCCTAAATAGTAACCATTCCAGAAACCACGATTGAACACGGTACTGAGTCTTTCATCCCATGCTTTTATCTTTTCTTCAGAGTAAGTGCCGTCTATTACGCTCATTATGGCTTCTCGATAACACTCGGCCACGATACGTACATACTCTGGTCCTCTTGCTCTGCCTTCTATCTTGAATACCCTGACTCCGGCATCCATCATCTTGTTGATGAAATGAATGGTCTTCAAGTCTTTAGGTGACATGATATATTTATTGTCTATCTGCAGCTCGTCGCCTGTATCTCTGTCTGTTACTACATATCCCCTACGGCAAATCTGACGGCATTCACCTCTGTTGGCCGATTTGTTCTCTTCTTGCAAAGAGAGATAGCATTTGCCGGAAACAGCCATACAAAGGGCTCCGTGGCAGAACATCTCGATACGAACTTGCTGGCCGTTTGGTCCGCAGATGTTCTCTTCCTCAATGTGACGATGAATCTCTGCCACCTGCTCTAAGTTCAGCTCACGAGCCAAAACTACCACATCGGCAAACTGGGCATAGAATTTCAATGCTTCCACATTGCTGATGTTCAGCTGGGTACTCAGATGTACCTCTTGTCCGATGCTTCGAGCGTATGTCAGTACGGAAATATCCATGGCTATCACTGCACTGATGCCTGCTTCTTTGGCAGCATCCACAATGGCATGCATTTGCTCCATGTCTTCATCATAGACAATAGTGTTGACAGTCAGGTAACTCTTGATGCCATGCTCGTTACAGATAGCTGCTATTTCGTGTAAGTCGGCTATGGTAAACGGGTTGGCGGAATGAGAGCGCATATTGAGTTGCCCTACTCCGAAATAAACAGAGTTGGCGCCTGCCTGAATGGCTGCCTGCAATGAATCTCTTGACCCAACAGGTGCCATGATTTCAAAGTCATTGATGTTATATTTCATAGCTTTGTGACATTTGATTGTGCGAAGTTAGTGATTTTTCTTTATCTTTGCAAAATATTGATAGCATAGATGTTTGAGCGATTAACGAATCTTTGTTATACATGAAAATAGCAAATCTGGATTTTGGTGAATATCCCGTGTTTCTGGCACCGATGGAGGATGTTACTGATCCTGCATTCCGTCTGATGTGCAAGCGTTTTGGCGCAGATATGGTTTATACCGAGTTTGTGTCGAGCGATGCCTTGGTGCGTTCGGTTAACAGTACGATGCGCAAACTGAACATCAGTGACGAGGAGCGTCCCGTGGCCATTCAGATTTATGGGAAAAACACCGATGCGATGGTGGAAGCTGCCCGTATGGTGGAAGAGGCACATCCCGATGTGATTGACCTCAACTTTGGTTGTCCTGTGAAGAAAGTGGCAGGCAAGGGAGCAGGGGCTGGTTTGCTTCGCGATGTTCCCAAAATGCTGGAGATTACACGTGCAGTAGTGGATGCTGTGAAGTTGCCTGTAACGGTGAAAACACGCTTAGGTTGGGATGATAGCAGTAAAATTATTGTGGAATTGGCCGAACAATTACAAGACTGTGGCATTGCTGCCTTGACCATTCATGGTAGGACGCGTGCGCAGATGTACACGGGAGATGCAGATTGGACTTTGATAGGAAAAGTGAAGGAGAATTCTCGTATGCATATACCAATTATTGGCAATGGAGATATCACTACCCCTGAGCGTGCCAGGGAGTGCTTCGACAAATATGGTGTGGATGCCGTGATGATAGGTCGTGCTTCGTTTGGCCGTCCTTGGATTTTCAAGGAGGTGAAGCATTATATCCAAACGGGTGAACCGTTGCCCCCTCTCAGTGCGGAATGGAGACTTAATGTATTGAAACAGGAGGTGTTGGATAGTGTCAATTTACTGGATGAGCGTAGAGGTATTTTGCATGTAAGACGTCATATCGCTGCAAGTCCACTATTTAAGGGAATCCCCAATTTTCGTGAAACCCGAATAGCGATGTTACGTGCTGAAACGAAAGAGGACTTGTTCCAGATTTTTGATGAGCTTGACCTATCTACTTTCCCTCAGAATTAATAGTCAGTTTTCTAAACATCCAGCTTGTCAGTACGTAGAGCAGATAACCAGATATCCATCCTGCAAATACATCTATCAGGTAGTGGGCTTGAATATACACAGTCGCAATACATAGCAAAATATAGAAAGGCAACATGTAGAGTGCCAATTTCTTACTGCTTCTCCATCCCATCATCATGATGATAGTGGATATACCCACATGTGAACTTGGGAAAGCTGCCGTAGGTCTTTCTCCTACAGCCTGTGATCCTTCTACTAAACTATAAAAGAACCCTTGTCCGTGTTCTGCCCCACGTAAAAGCTCTGGATGAAAGTTAAAATAATCACCCATGGAAGGAAAGACTCCTGCCAACACGTTCTCATCGCCAATGGCAGGGAAATAGAACTGAGGACCTGCTACGGGTAATACCATATATATAATATAGTACATGAAAAATGAAGATGCTATTACAAATGCTATTTTCTCAAACAAGTCAAAACGTTTCACATAATGCCAGCAGATAACAGCGGCAATCAAGGGATAATAAGAGAAATAGCCCATGTTAAGCGGTTCGCTAATCCATAGCTGGGGGAAAACCCTCTGGAACCAATATGCGGGTTGGAAGCCAAAAATGGTTTGCTCTGCTTCAGCAAAAAGATGATCAAGGTTGGGTAGCAACCGATTAAATTCATAGGTATCTGGATACCAGTAGCTCAATAAAGACAACTGAAAACCTACTCGCAAGAAAGCTGTTACTTTGCAAGGATATTTCCGATAGATAAGGATACAGCCAAAAGTGCATAATACGATGCAAACCCTTTCCATCAACATCTCCAACGGATGGTCCATTTGGTTAAAGAGGACAATAATGGCTATTGAAGTCAATGCGGTGTAAATGAGAGCAGCTTTCTCTATCAAATATTCACCTTTGCTGGGTCCAATTCTATTAAACCAGTCTAAAGCCATCCTGCCTCCTTATACCATGCAATGGTCTCTCTTACTCCCTTGTCTAATTGATACATAGGCTTATAACCTAATTCCTCGATAGTGGGTGTGATGTCACAACGCCAATTGCGTTGAGACATGATTCGATATTTGTCTGTATTAAGTGTGCTGGTGGTATGGTGCAGGTTAGCCCACCACTCAGCTACGATGGATATCACTTTCAATACCCAGAGGGGTGCGCAGAAGCGTAGTACTTTCGTTGCTTTTAGTTCTCGCATGATGAGGTTAGAGAAAGTACGGCTTTGATAGACTTGTCCGTCACTCAGGAAGAAAGCCCTGTTGCTTACACCTTTCTCAATACCTAAAAATATGGCTTGAACAACGTCTTTCACATAGACAAATGTGATGTCCTGACGTTTGTAGCCTACAGATAAATCAAGGTGTTGTTGGATGGATTTTGCCATCAGGAAGTAGTCCTTTTCACGTGGTCCATAAACCCCGGTTGGGCGAAGAATAAGATATGGGAAATTGGTCAGACTTTGTAGATAATGTTCAGTCTTGAGTTTGCTTTTTCCGTAAGCTGTATTGGGTTGGGGCTCATCGTGTTCAGTGATAGGTCGGTAATCCTTTTCATGAATCGGTCCGAATACACTTAGTGTGCTGATGAAGACAAACAGTTTGGGAGTTTGTCCTGTCGCTATCAATGCTTCCACCAGATTTTTACTTTGTAGGTAGTTCACTCGTTCGAAATCCCTTTTATCAGCACATTTGGTCACTCCAGCGCAATGCACAATATATGTGAAGGCACCATGAGCAGAAGCATGCTCCTTTAGTTGTTTCTGTAAGATGTCAGGATGTGTGTAGTCAAGCTCAATGAAATGGGTTGCAGGATTCTGCAAGTACTGTTTACTGCTGCTCTTTCTGATGGCAGCCCAAGTGGAGAAACCTTTCCGTAAGGCCTCCTCTACAATAAAACTTCCAATAAAGCCGCTTGCTCCAGTTACCAGAATACTATCCATTTCTTTCTCTTCTTTCGGTTGCAAAGATAGTGCAAGCCGAAGACAGAACAAAATAAACTTGTTTATTTTTTATGTTGAGGCGCCACGATCTTATTTTAATTCATGCAAGTTTCTCTCTCTAACCTTTGTAGGTAGAGTCTAATTCCCACTTTTTTTTAAGGAGCGCCTTCTATCACTCGACGGAGACTTTGCTATGACCCGACGGAAAGCCTCCTATGAGTCGTCGCAGTATCTCCTATGGGGGTACGGGAGATACTGCGACGGGTGATAGGGGATACTCTGACGACTCATAGTGGCCATTCCTTTACCTTGTAGCTGGTTTTAGAACGACAGATAGGAATAGCTGCTTTTGTTCATCGGAGTTTAGAGCGACTTTATGTCTTTGGCATTTTCCGGCATTACATATCTGTCGCCAGTACCTTTACTGATAGCTTCGCGGAACATCTGGTCGTAGCCAGGAGTGGACCTTTGACCTTGAATGACCACTCCATTTTCCGAAGGTTTAACAATCTGGTCGTTGTGTTTCACCGCAATAAGTCTGAACAACTTGTCCCAGCGCTCCATCATTTGTTTAGTATAGGCAGCTGTCTTGTTGGTAAGGTAAGCAGCCTTTTCACGTTTGGTAAGATTTTCCACATCTTTCAATACCTGTTCTTGGTCTGCAGCATAGAAGTCTTCCAATTCTTTCTGTGCATCACGAAGGTCGCCAATCATCACGCTATAACGGGGATAAATCATATTGGCTACCACGTTATTTACCCAAAATGCACTTTTCTCGCTATACACATTGCTCTGGTTGTTTTCCCTACGGAAAGCTTCTGGAACCTCCTTGACTCCACAATACACTGGAACGTAGGCAATCATGTTGGCATCATCGCAGTTGAAGTACATGATGCCACCCACATCGTCAGGTAACCATCCACGGAGTTGGGAAACCAAAGTGAAGCCAGACTGTGGCGTACCAATGGCGCGCTCGCGGAAATATTTTTTGCCATTTACCTCCCAGTTCATCGGTAATGGGCGATAGGGAGAGCTCCAAGGACCGGCACTCATGTCAGCTGTCATATCCAAAGGTGTTCCTTCAAAATGATCTCGCATATCATTCATGATGTCGCGAACAGATACTTTCTTGTTAGGCTTGATGTATAGAGGTAGGTGGTCGCAGACATCAAACTGACCGTTGATATAGGGTAAATATTTGTCCATTTCAGCAACATCAGCCACGTGGTGGCGGAAAAAACTCCATACGCGAGCATCTGCATAACGAACATTCTCGAATGTCAACGGACAATAGGCATCACGGAAACTGAAGTCCTCATCCTTTCCACTAAAATAGCCCTTTTCACGTGCGAAAGAAATTACATCCTTAGAATATAGGCAGTTCTTTGGGTCTTTTAGTGGAAACTGACGGATACGAGAGATGTTGGCATGAGCACTGATGCAGTCGTCAGGAATGCGAACGGCTACCCATACAGCTCCTTTTCGACCAGGACCCTTGCCCATGATTTCCAATATCCATGCCTCGTTCTTATCGCATACAGTTATGGTCTCGCCAGTACTATTATAGCCATATTCTTGCAAGAGGTCAGTCATGACAATAATGGCTTCACGTGCCGTTGCCGAGCGCTCCAGACCTAATTGCATCATGGTATCGTAATTTAGCAGACCTTCTGGGTTCTGTAGTTCTAACCTACCATCAAAGGTGGTTTCAACGATGCTTACTTGCTTTTCATTGATATAGCCAATGACGTCGTATGTGTATTCAACTTGGTCAACGTAGCCTCTTATCTGACCATTATTGCCCCATCCACGGATAGCAATCTTTTCTCCTGGTTCATGTCTGCCTCCCGGAGTACGACTCATGGATCCGGCAAAACCATATCCGTCACAATTATAAGTACAAATGACGGAACCGTCAACAGAAGCGGCCTTGCCTACTATCAGGTTCGTACAAGCCTCGGCAGGGGTTAATAGTTGTATGGCAGCAACGGCCATCATTGAAATAAAGAGATTTTTAATCTTCATAATGGTAGTCTTTATTTTTAAATATTGTGCAATTTTCGCTATTTTTATTGAGAATTGCAAACAAAGTTATATTTTTGTGGTATTATTACCTTTAAAAAGTAAAGCAATGAAAAACAAACTTCTTTTCGCAGCCATGCTATTGATAGCATTAGCTGCATGTAAAAGCAGCAACAAGCAGGATGCTGTTGAAATCATAGACCTGCCACGAGTTGAGACTCCTGAAGCTGTATCATCAGCGATGGATAGTTATTTAAAAGGTGTAGAAGCTGCCCAGCAAGATTTGCACAGCATTATGGTGGTGCAACATGGCAACGTGATTTATCAGAAATGGCTGAGCGAAGGCGAGGAAAGCAAGCCTCATATCCTTAACTCTGTAAGCAAGACTTTCACTTCTGCAGCTGTGGGGCTGGCTATTGCTGAAGGTAAGATTAAACTTACCGACAAACTAGTGGACTTTTTCCCTGATCAGTTGCCGGCAGAGCAGAGCGAAAATCTCAAGGCTATCACAGTACGTGACTTGCTGACTATGAACTGTGGTCATGATACCGACCCTACACGTATTATCCGCAATGCTGAGGATGGTGATTGGATCAAAGCTTTCTTAGCTTATCCCGTTGAACACAAGCCTGGCACTTTCTATTGCTATAATAGCTTGGGGACTTATATGCTTTCAGCTATAGTCCAGAAAGTTACGGGAGAGAAAGTGGTTGATTACCTCATGCCTCGTCTTTTCGAACCGTTGAACATTGATAAACCAGAGTGGCAAGAGAGTCCACAAGGCATCAATACTGGTGGTTGGGGCCTCTTCCTCAAGACCGAAGATTTAGCAAAGATGGGACAACTCATTCTTCAGGGTGGCAAGTGGAACGGCAAACAAGTGTTGCCTGCCAACTACGTAGCAGAGATGCAGAAAGCACAAGTGCCTTGTGTACCGGCAGGTGTGAAGCCTCAACAAGCTGAAGAGTTGGGCTTGAACAAGGAAAATAGTGACTGGGTGCAAGGCTATGGTTACCAGATGTGGCGTTGCCGCCATAATGCTTTCCGTGCTGATGGCGCTAACGGACAATATATTATCGTTATCCCTGATAAGGACGCTGTAGTTGTTACAACTGCTAATATTGGCGATATGCAGGCTGAAATTAACCTGATTTGGGATTATATCCTGCCAGTTCTGTAATATATTATGGTGTTTAATAAATAAGGCGTGCCAAATAGACACGCCTTATTTATTAAATATGTGTTCTTTACCACTTCACACCAGATACCTTGGCAATTTTGCGGATGATGTCCGTATTGTCCATTCTACCTGAAAACTCCTGGCTACCAGCACCAACTGCAAAGACAGGAACATAGGCGGCAGTGTGGCTGCCCGATGACCACAGCAAGTGTGCTTGCTCTGTCATTACTTGCTTTGCCACTGTAGCTAAAGCTTCTGTACGGGAATATAAGTTTTCATCAAATTTTGCCCTGTTTTTGGTGAAAGTTTCCTCGAAGCAGTCGCGTAGTTGTTTCTCCTGCTCCCAAGTGATGGTCAACTCTTTCCAAAAACCCATCTTGTCTGCCAATAGAGCCTTTGCGTCTTCCCAAGTTACCTTGTCCTTCTTGCGAAGGTCAGTGATGTATCTTGACAGAACATCAATAGACTGCTTCTGGTATGATAACGCTTTTAGGTTCAAGGTATAGCCTCCGCTGGAGCGACCCATTGACAAACCACCCGTTTCATGGTCTGCAGTAATCACAATTAATGTTTCTTTTGGGTGTTTCTTGTAGAACTCATAAGCTACTTTTACAGCATTGTCCATGTCTTCTAACTCATACACCATGGTAGCGGCATCGTTACCATGACTCGCCCAGTCAATCTTGCCGCCCTCCACCATTAAGTAGAAGCCTTTCTTGGCATTCTCTTTCATTAGGAAGTCAATGGCACTTTCAGTAATCTCAGCCAAAGTCAAGTCACCTGGCTGACGATCGATGGCATAACGCAAACTTGCCTGGTCAGCGTCTGCTTTTTCCATCAAGATCATTTTCTTGGCGCCATCACGTTTAGCCTTGTATTCATCTATACCGCGGGCTAAGGTATAACCTGCTTCCTCAAAAATAGGAAAGAGATTAGGAGCATCCTTACCATCATAGGTCTTGTCAGGCTTTAGAAAACCACTGCCGGCAAAAAAGTCGAAATTAGACTTGGGCAACCAGCTGGCTACTTCGTAGTACATATTTCTATGTGTTTCATGCGAATACTGTGAGCCAGGAGTAGCATGATCTATACTTACTGAAGTAGTGATGCCCACACGTTTACCTGCCTTCTTTGCCTTTTCTGCAAATGATTCAACAGGATTCTTATCGGCATCCACACCCATAGCATTGTTATATGTTTTCACACCAGTAGCTAAAGCTGTTCCTCCTGCGGCTGAGTCTGTGATGGAGTTGGAAGCTGAATGAGAATTAGCATGGCTTGCCACTGGGAATGAAGGGAACAATAATGGCTTGATACCTATACGTCCTTCCACTTCTGCCAGAAACATCTCCGTTGTGTTTACTTGATTCAGGCCCATGCCATCACCGATGAAATAGAATACGTATTTTGCTTGTTGGGCATGCATTTGACATACCGCCATTACAAACAACAATGTAACAAAAAACTTTTTCATAAATAAATATTTAATAGTTCGTTGCAAAGATATAAGAAAAAGTCCTTTTTCAAATATAAAAACGAGAATAATTATCTCTCAGCAATAACAATTATTACTAATTTAATCACAAAATTATAATTTGTTTAAACTATTTTGTATTTGTTTAGACAATCAAAAGTATATATAGCGTATATTTGTAACAATATTTGAAAATAAGTCTGTTTGGACAAGAACAACAACAACTGATCAAAAATTATGAATAAATTTTGTTTTGTAAAAGAATTGGCACGTCGATTATTAATCACCGACGCAGCAGCAAAAGCTTTTGTTGATGAATACAACAAATTGGTGATTGAAAAAATGTGTGAAGGTGAGGAGGTGAAGCTTCAGTATTTTGGAAAATTCATTCCACACCATCAGCCAAGACGCCCAGGGCGTGACCCTCGAAATGGTAGCTATTATGATATCCCTGAGCGAGTAACCATTAAGTTTAAAGTCAGTGCAAATGTTTTGGACAAGCTTAATGATTAAGTCAAGGAAAGATAATATGTTTAAAAAGGGGCGGCATTTATAGACAGATGTCGCCCCTTTCTATTCATAAAATAAAGGTCACTTATTGTTAAAATATTCAACAATCTTCTTGGTGGATAGAAATCATGCTGTTTTTACAAGGTGAATTGAGCAAAATTCATTATATTTGCAGCTAAAATAAACAAAATCAGAAAAACCTATGAATAAACTAATCCAAGGTATTATTGAACGCGCGAAGGCCGACCGCCAGCGCATCGTATTGCCTGAAGCTACCGAAGAACGCACTTTGAAAGCTGCTGACCGTGCTTTAGGCGACAACATTGCCGACATCATTTTGATTGGTGATATTAATGAGATTCACCGTATGGCCGATGAGTTTGGCTTAAAGAACATTGATAAGGCCATATTGATTGACCCACTGAACAATCCTAAGGCTGAGGAGTATGCCCAATTGTTGGCAGAGCTCCGCAAGAAGAAGGGTATGACCATTGAGCAAGCTCGCGAATTGGTGAAGAATCCGCTCTATTTGGGCTGTATGATTATCAAAACAGGTGATGCTGATGGCCAAATATCCGGTGCCTTGAGTACTACGGGCGATACTCTTCGCCCTGCTCTCCAAATCATCAAGTGCTCTCCAGGTATTACATGTGTCAGTGGCGCTATGTTGATGATTACCCAGCAACCACAGTTTGGTGAGGACGGCGTCTTGGTGGTAGGTGATGTGGCTGTAACCCCAATGCCTGATGCCAATCAGTTAGCACAAATTGCCGTTTGTACGGCAGATACTGCTCGTGCGGTTGGAGGTTTTGCCGATCCGAGAGTGGCCATGCTCAGCTTCTCCACCAAAGGTTCTGCTTCGCATGAGGTGGTTGATAAGGTAGTTGAGGCCACAAAGTTGGCGAAGGAGATGGCTCCCGAATTGAAGATTGATGGTGAATTACAGGCTGATGCCGCTTTGGTACCATCTGTAGGCAAGAAGAAAGCACCTGGAAGTGAGATTGCCGGCAATGCCAATGTATTGGTATTCCCTAATCTGGAAGTAGGTAACATTGCCTATAAGTTGGTGCAGCGTTTGGGTGATGCATTGGCAATTGGACCGATCCTTCAAGGTATTGCTCGTCCGGTTAACGACCTAAGCCGTGGCTGTTCTATTGACGATGTTTACTATATGATAGCCATTACTGCTTGCCAGGCTCAGGCAGCTAAAAAGTAATTTTAAATTTGAGAACATATGAAAATCCTAGTATTAAATTGCGGTAGTTCGTCAATCAAGTACAAGTTGTTTGACATGACAGATAAGTCCGTCATCGCTTCTGGTGGCATTGAGAAGATTGGCTTGGCTGATTCTTTCCTGAAATTTGCGTTACCAGACGGTGATAAGAAAATTGTGCATAAAGACATTCCAGAGCATACTGTAGGTGTGGAGTTGATACTCCAAACCTTGATAGACCCTCAGTATGGTGCCATCAAGAGCTATGAGGAGATAGACGCTGTGGGACACCGCATGGTGCATGGTGGAGAACGCTTTACCGAATCAGTGCTGCTAACGCCTGAGGTTCTCAAAGAGTTTGAGGCTTGCAATGATTTGGCTCCGCTTCACAACCCTGCTAACCTAAAGGGCGTAAATGCTGTAAAGGCTATTCTGCCTAACGTGCCTCAGATTGGTGTGTTTGACACTGCTTTCCATCAGACGATGCCTGACTATGCGTACATGTATGCTTTACCTTATGAGTTCTACGAAAAATATAAAATCCGTCGTTACGGTTTCCATGGCACCTCTCATCGTTTCATCACACAGTATGTTTGCGATTATTTAGGTGTTAAGAAGGAAGGACTGAAGCTCATCACCTGCCACATAGGAAATGGTGCTTCCATTGCTGCAATAAAGGACGGTAAGGTATTAGACACTTCTATGGGTCTTACTCCGTTGGAGGGTCTCATCATGGGTACCCGAAGCGGTGATGTCGATGGCGGTGTAATCACTTTCCTGGAAAACAAGTTGGGTATGAATGCCGCTCAGATGAGTGATCTCTTAAACAAGAAGAGTGGTATGCTGGGCATTACGGGCATATCAAGTGACATGCGTGAGCTCGAGGTGGCACAGAAAGAGGGTAATCCTCGTGCTATCCTGGCCGACAAGATGTACAACTACCGCATCAAGAAATACATTGGTGCCTATGCAGCTGTACTGGGGGGTGTCGATGTTATAGTATTCACAGGTGGAGTGGGTGAGAACCAGGCCAGCATGCGAGCCAATACCCTCAAAGGTATGGAGTTCCTCGGCGTGAAGATTGACCCAGCCCTCAATGCTGCTACCGTTCGTGGGAAAGAGGGCATCATCTCTACTCCAGATGCTAAGGTGAAAGTGTTGATTCTGGCTACCGATGAAGAGTTGATGATTGCCCAGGATACAATGAACATTGTGAAAGCCTGAAAGTAAAATAACTATCAATACTGCGCAAGAAAATGAATAATTCTGCGCAGTATTCTTTTTTTTTGCTCGTTATGTAGTAAAAGAGTAATCGTTTAAAGTAAGGAAAGGGCATGGATATGAAGAAGGTTTTATTTACTTTGGTTTTCGGTTTTGCATTCATCAGCTGCGGAACCATGTATGATACTTACGATGGAGCTGGATATACCAATTATACTTATGGTTATAGTGAGGATTATATCATCTATAATAATGGCTATCGCTACGGTTACGAAGCGGGTGTGATAGATGCTATCACTAACCGTATGGTATTGGCAATGGCACTCGACCAGATTCGTGCCGCTCGTCTGCTTGAGCTGAACAGAAGATATTTTTATATCTTCCACAGTATGCCAAACTTTAGCTTTGGTTACTATAATTTTAACCCTGGACCTCCCCCTCCTCCGCGTAATCCTGTTGGCCCTGGTTACTATGGTGGATCTAATCGCCCACCTTATGGAGGGAACTATGGTAACTACACTGGACGCGGACAAGGTGGATATCGTTCTAACTACGATGTCAATATGACGGAACGCGACCTTCAGGATGCTGCAAAAGAATACACCCGCAGCGTAAAGTCTATTGTGGGCAACCAGAACTACTCTGTATTTGAGAACAGGGTACGTGCTGATGCTAAGCAGGCTAACCAAAAGGTGAACGCTGTACGCGTGAACCCTACCCAGAATGCTGAGAGGGTTAATAATAATAGTACTGTACCAGCTACCCGTAGTCGTACAAGTAACAACAGTAATGTTCGCACCAACACGAATACAGGTACTAAGACTACTCCAACTGCGAGTGGTACAAGGGTTCGCGGCAATAGCAATACTAATACTACGACTCCAACTACAAGTGGTACAAGAGTTCGCAGCAATGTCAATACTAATACTACGACTCCAACTACAAGTGGTACAAGAGTTCGCAGCAATGTCAATACTAATACTACGACTCCAACTACAAGCGGTACAAGAGTTCGCAGCAATAGCAACTCTACCAATACTACTACGCAACAAAGTACTGGCAACAATACCCGCACTCGCACTCGTTCAAGATAACGGTTAAAACATTAAATGGTTGAAATATAAAGAAAATGGAGAATGGTAACATTCTCCATTTTTTTATTAATCTTCTGAAGTAAGCAATCGCTCTAACTCCTCGGCATTCAGCCTTAGGAAAAACTCACCTTTTTTGGCTACTGATATGCCACCGGTTTCTTCGCTCACAATAATGGCCACGGCATCAGTCTCTTGCGAGATGCCCATGCCAGCTCTATGGCGCAAGCCCAATTCCTTGGGTATGTCTAAGTTATGTGCCACAGGCAAGATGCAACCAGCCGCTTTTATGCGCTTGTGACTAATCACCATCGCTCCGTCGTGAAGTGGACTATTCTTAAAGAAGATGTTCTCAATCAAACGCTGATTGATGTTAGCGTCAATGGTGTCACCCGTACGTACTATGTTGTCAAGTGGAACGTTACGCTCTACTACAATCAAAGCACCTACTTTTCCCTTAGCCATGTTCATACAAGCCATCACAATAGGCAACACATCCTCGTGTGTGCTTTGGTTATCTTTACTGCCAAGAAACAACTTCACGAAAGCACTGGCACTATGATGCGAGCCTAAAGAGAAAAGGAAATGACGAATCTCTTCTTGAAAGAGTATGATGATAGCTATCACACCTACGCTGATCAGTTTGTCGAAAACAGTGCCCAGTAACCTCATTTCCAGTATCTGGGTTACCACCAGCCAGGTAAGCACAAATATCATCAGACCTGTAAACACCTTTATAGAGCCAGTCGATTTCATCACTTTGTAGATGTAATACAGTAACGTAGCCACCAGCAGGATGTCAATCAAATCTTTAATGCCAAATTGGAAAAACATATCTTATTTTGTTTCAGTTATCTTGGTTAAACTCATATTGTTCCACGTTTTGCCAAAGTCTGATAGTTTCAACGGCTTCTTTCACATCGTGCACCCTCAAGATATTGGCACCTTTGCTTAGGGCAATGGTGTGTAGTGCAGTGGTGCCGTTCAGAGCTTCAGCAGGGGTAATGCCCAGCGTCTTATATATCATTGACTTCCTCGATACACCTACTAATAGAGGTAGCTGGAAGATATCAAATTCGTTTAAGTGTGCCAAGAGTTCGAAGTTGTGCGCCTGTGTCTTGCCAAAACCAAACCCTGGATCTAGGATGATGTCATTCACCTTCATATCCTGCAAGGTTTTCACTTTATCGGCTAAATGAAGCATCACCTCCTTAAGCACATCCTCGTAGTAGGGCGCTTGTTGCATATTGTGGGGTGTCCCTTGCATGTGCATAATAATATAAGGTACGTGTGCGCGTGCGATAGTGGAAAACATATTGCTGTCTAAATCGCCGCCTGAGATGTCATTGATAATGGCTACCCCATACTCTTGGATGCACATCTTTGCTACATCTGCCCTGAAAGTATCTACAGAAACAATGGCATTGGGAGCTTCCTTTCGAAGTACTGACAATCCCTCACGCAGTCGCCTCATCTCTTCCTCCACCGGTAGGTCGTCTGCTCCTGGACGAGAAGAGTAGGCACCAACATCCAGCATGTCTGCCCCCTCCGTCAGCAATTGCCTCACTCGCTCTGCCACCTGCACATCAGTCTGAGCCCTGCTACCTTCGAAGAACGAATCGGGAGTTAGGTTCACAATACCCATCACCTTGGGTATCGACAAATCCATCAGCTGTCCGTTGATGTTTATTGTTCCTTTAAACATAACTTTCTGTATTTTTGATTACAAATGTACGGAAAAAACGTTATTTTTGCATGAAATAAACCCAAGAAATTATGATAGAAAAACTTTATCAGTTATTTCTGCAGTGCAACGGCGTCACCACCGATAGCCGTAATTGCCCGCAAGATTCGCTGTTTATAGCCCTCAAGGGCGAAACTTTCAATGGCAATGCCTTTGCAGCCAAGGCCCTCGAGGCAGGATGTAAGTATGTGGTGATTGATGAGGCCGCCTACCTTCCCGAGAGCGATGCTCGCTATATCTTGGTGGAAAATTGTCTGCAGACCTTGCAACGCTTGGCCAACTACCACCGTCGTCAGCTGGGGTCACCCATCCCCACCACGACACTCGATGAAGGCATACCTTTCATAGGCATTACCGGCACCAATGGCAAAACCACCACCAAGGAACTCACCGCATCCGTTCTTTCCAAGAAATACAATGTGCTCTATACACAGGGCAACCTCAACAATAGCATTGGTGTACCCATGACGGTCCTACGTTTGAAGCCCGAACATGAGATAGCTATCATCGAGATGGGAGCCAGTCATCCTGGTGACATCAAAGAATTGGTAGATGTATGTGAACCCAACATCGGATTGATTACCAATGTTGGTCGCGCCCATCTGCTAGGATTCGGTTCTTTTGAAGGTGTGAGGCGCACCAAGGGCGAGCTTTACGACTTCCTCAAAGGCACCAACGGCGAGGTCATTGTCAACGCCGACAGCGCCGATTTAATGGAAATGATTAACGAAAGAGAACTGAATGATAATCAGTGTACTGTTTATTATGGAGAGAAAGATGATGACAGACTCTCTGTCCGTGGTGAGATGGTGGAACACTCGGTCTTCCTGCATTTCCGTTGGGCAGTTTTTCCTAGAACCACCGCTTTGTTAGAGAGGTCAATGCGGAACCATGGGGGAGAATGTCAGTGGTACGATGTTCAGACACATCTCATTGGTGACTACAACCTCAGCAACATGCTGGCAGCCGTCACCATGGGTGTGCTTTTTGGTGTGGATCCAGAAGATATCTGTGATGCGTTACGCTCTTATGAGCCTCACAATAATCGCTCGCAGTTAACCAAGACGGAACATAACACCCTGATAGTGGATGCATACAACGCTAACCCTACCAGCATGAAAGCTGCCCTTGACAATTTCTATCACTTAGAGGCAAACAACAAGATGTTGATACTGGGTGAGATGCGTGAATTGGGTACTGACAGCCTGCACGAACATCAGCGCATTGTGCAACTCATACAGGACTATGGCTTTCAGGATGTGTTGTTAGTGGGTGAGGAGTTTATTAAAACAGGCAGTGCTTTCCGCTGTTTCAGCGATGTCAATGCTTTGTCAGAAGTCTTAAAGACCCACCAGCCCCAAGATAAGACCATCCTCATCAAAGGCTCTAATGGAACAAAGCTATTTACCCTGCCCGAACTATTGTAGCTACAAAAAAATCTGCCCTCCCTTGGGTTGGGGAGGGTAGATAAATGGATGAAGACAAGTAGATCATTTGTTTTTACCACATGCAATGGGTCCTCTCAATCCACCCGTCGCCAGCTCCAGCTCGTCTTCGTTGATTTCCTGCTTCATGACCACCTTCTGGTCTTTGTCCTCACCTGTAATGGTTACTTTCTTCACATCGTCGCCGATTTCGATCTGCACGACTCTTTTTTCTTTGTTCTCTTCCATAATTAATTTTTTATTTGCGTTTAGTGGGACATTTCACTGCATATATTGGCTTATGGACACCACCTGTTGCCTGCTCCATATCATCCTCATTGAGTTCCTGCTTCATGACCACCTTCTGGTCTTTATCCTCACCAGTAATGG
The DNA here is from genome assembly GCA_900313715.1 of uncultured Prevotellaceae bacterium. Classification (GTDB taxonomy): domain Bacteria; phylum Bacteroidota; class Bacteroidia; order Bacteroidales; family Bacteroidaceae; genus Bacteroides. The sequence continues at coordinate 3,128 of OMSH01000180.1, read as the reverse complement.
TAATTTTCTTCACATTGTCGCCGATTTCAAGCTGCAACACCCGTTTGTTCTTGTTTTCTTCCATATTATTCAGATTTTAAGTCATTTGATCTATTACTTATTAAATTTCTGCCTTTTCTGCAGTTGAGGCAATAAAAAATAAGCAGCCACGGCAGCCAGTATCACACCTAAGGAGTTGGCAGCAAAGTCCAACCACTCGCCACCACGGTGCTCTGTACAGTATTCTTGCAACAACTCCACGACGCCTCCATATACCAGTGGACAGAGGAATGCACCAATCCAGGCATGCCAAATGGGTGCTTTTGTCTTTTTTTGTCCTTTGTAGAACTCCAGCCACAACAAGCCAGCCATCAAGAAATACATTGCCGTATGCACCAACTTGTCGATACCCGGTACATCATCAACATCGGTCTTAGGTGGCTTGAAAAAAGAAAGGAATGTCACCAACAAAATGATGGCGATAGAGAAGGGATATCGTAAGATAAAAGCTTTCATATGTAAAAAGTTATCAAAAACTAACGCAAAAATACACAATATTTCGTATTTTTGTGCCTAAAATTGAAGAAATAATAGCGATTGATATAAAACAGTCATTATGAGTGAAGTGAGTAGGGTAAACTTTGGAAGCAAGATAGGAGCCATCCTGGCAGCGGCAGGTTCGGCTGTAGGTTTGGGTAATATTTGGCGTTTCCCATATCAGACAGGCAACGATGGAGGTGCTGCGTTCATACTTATTTATATTATTTGCATTCTTTGCTTTGGCATCCCCGTCATGATTGCTGAGTTCACCATTGGTCGCCATTCTCGTTCCAATACAGCCAGGGCTTATCAGGTTTTGGCCCCTGGCACACCATGGAAGTGGGTAGGCCGTTGGGGGGTACTTACGGGCTTCCTCATCCTCAGTTACTATGCTGTGGTGGCTGGGTGGACGCTCGAATATTTCCTGAAGGCTGCTGGCAATGGATTTCTTGGTAAGACACCCGATCAATTCACCGAGTCGTTTACCACCTTTACGGCAAGTCCGTGGCGCCCGGTGTTGTGGTTAGCACTTTTCATGTTTGCCACTCATTTTGTCATCGTCAAGGGTGTACAGCAAGGTATCGAGCGCTCAGCCAAGATTCTTATGCCCGTGTTGTTTGTGCTACTCATCATCATGGCCATCTGCTCCGTTATGCTGCCAGGCTCTGGTCCAGGACTGGAGTTTTTACTGATGCCCGACTTCAACAAGGTTAACTCAGGCGTGCTGCTCTCTGCCATGGGGCAGACATTCTACTCACTAAGCCTTGGCATGGGATGCCTCTGCACCTATGCCTCTTATTTCCAGAGCGACACCAATCTCACCAAGACAGCCATTAACGTGGCCACCATCGATAGCCTGGTAGCCATCCTCGCTGGTCTTATCATCTTCCCTGCAGCATTCTCCGTGGGCATACAACCCGATGCAGGACCCAGTCTGGTGTTCATCACCCTGCCCAATGTACTCACAAAAGCCTTTGCTGGTTTACCTTGGCTCACCTATATCCTCAGCACATCCTTCTATCTCCTGTTGGCGTTGGCAGCCCTCACCTCCACCATCTCCATGCACGAAGTAGTGACGGTCTATCTGCACGAGGAATTCAACATGAGCCGTCGCAAGGCAGCTTGGGTGGTCACCTTGACATGTGGAATCATTGGAGTCTTCTGTGCCCTGTCTATGGGCATTGGCAAAGACTACACCCTCTTTGGCATGAACCTATTCGATATCTTCGACTACGTCACGGCCAAGTTGATGTTACCTCTCGGTGGTTTCTTCATCTCCATCTTCACTGGATGGTATCTCGATAAGAAAATTTTACGCGATGAACTCAGCAGCGGTGGTCATTTGCCTTTGTTTGTCTATAAGGCCATAGTCTTTATCCTACGGGTAGTAGCACCTATCGGCATAGCCTTCGTGTTCATCAATGAGTTAGGCATATTGTAAGCGTTTTCCATGTGGCAGTTTTTCAAAGACTTTCATTTTTATCATCCCTCTGAGAAGCGTGCCATTGTGTTACTGCTTACCCTCATTTTGTTCACTATCGGTGGCACCTTTTGGTATGAGCGAACACACCAACCTGTCCTCTCATCTGAAGATTCTGCTACCTTACAGGTTTTTGCCGACACCCTCCATCAGAAAGAAAGTAGCATTGCCAAAGCCTCAGTTGCTGATGGTACCGTGCAGCATCGTTTGCTTCCTTTCGACCCTAATACAGCCGATACGTTATTATTGGTACAATTGGGACTGCGTCCTTTCGTAGTAAGTAATGTGTTGCGCTATCGTGCCAAAGGAGGTGTATTCCGTCAGGCATCCGACTTCCGTAAAATTTATGGGTTGAGTGATGAGGAGTATGATATGTTGTTGCCCTATATTGTGATTCAGCGAACTGATACACACTCCCCCTCTAATCGCCTGCCAATCCAAAGAGATACCATTCGCTCAACAAGGGAGAATCTTATGAAGGAATCTACTTATGAGAAGGTAGAGAAATACGAGATTGGCACTATGGTCGATTTGAACAAGGCCGATACCACTGAGTTAAAAAAGATTCCTGGCATTGGCAGTGCTATAGCCCGTATGATTGTCAATTACCGTTCTCAGCTGGGCGGTTATTATGAGGTGGGGCAGCTTCGCGACATCAATATTGATGCCAGTCAATTGCAGTCATGGTTTAGTATTGATGAATCTGATATCCGAAAAATATCTATTAATAAGAGTAGTGTTGATCTCCTTCGACGCCATCCTTATATCAATTTCTATCAAGCCAAGGCCATCGTAGAGCATCGTCGCAAACATGGCACTCTTACCAGTCTCCAGCCTTTCGTCCTCTACGAAGAATTTACCGCTTCCGACTTAGAAAGAATAGCGCATTATCTCTCTTTTGAATAATCGCCTTTTCTTAATTATCAATTATCACCCCGTCTTTGAGATGAATACTTCTATCCGTCATGGTAGCTAAAGCCTCATCGTGTGTCACGATGACAAACGTTTGCCCAAGGCGATCACGAAGATCAAAGAACAACTGATGCAGCTCCAGCTTGTTCTGTGAGTCAAGACTGCCAGAAGGCTCGTCAGCTAGCACAACATCAGGATGATTCACCAAAGCACGAGC
>OMSH01000022.1 GCA_900313715.1 uncultured Prevotellaceae bacterium | reverse complement strand
TCATCAACCTCTACACCACATTGCCCAGCATCTTCCACGAGGGCATGATGGGCAACATCGTGACTGACCAGGAGATAGTGGACCGTTGGGAGGCATCTAACCTGGGCTCTTACTCATGGGTGTTCTCTGGTCAGAATAACATGATTCCTATTTTGGAGGATATCCTCAAGAAAGCTGATGCTGTTATTAACGGCACCAGCGATCATATATCGGACTTGCGCTTCGGACATGATACCTGCATTGGCCCGCTGACCGTACTGATGGGCATCAACGGTGCCGACCTCGACCCTGAAGACCCCTACGAGGTGAAGAACATCTACCAAAATTGGGAGACCTGCAAGGCATCCAATATCCAGTTGGTGTTCTATCGTGGCAAGAAGAGCAATGATGAGGTGCTGGTGAAATGCCTGCTGAATGGCGATGAGGCAAAGTTGCCTGTGCCTACGAATATGTTCCCTTATTATAAATGGTCAGATTTCCGCCAATTCTATACTAATCGCATCAATGGGATTGTCCGCTAAAGAGATCATCAGTCAGATGGAGTCGTTGCAAAATGAAACGCAACGGATAATCTTGATGAGCTTCTTCAAGACAGCCCCCGGACAATATGGCTTTGGCGATGAATTCCTTGGCTTAAAAGTGCCACAGACCCGCAGTATTGTCAGGTCTGTGGCTACTGATTTGTCTTTGGATGAAGTGCCAGAACTATTGTTGTCCCGATGGCACGAGGTGCGCCTCTGTGGACTGTTGGTGCTGGTAGAGCGTTTCAAAAGACTATCTACCAAGCGACTGGAGAATAATGAAAATGCTATCCAAGAACGTGATGCCATTGTGGATATGTACCTCCGTTATGCCAAACAAGCTAACAACTGGGACTTGGTAGATTTGTCGGCTCCAGAAATACTTGGTCATTGGCTGTTACTCCCCACCCGACTGGGTGACAAGACCAAGGTAATTGACCAACTGGCAGGAAGTTCTTGTCTCTGGGAACAACGCATGAGCATGGTATGCACCTGGAAAACCACCCAACAGGGTGATCCCTCATGGTGCCTGCGATATGCAGAGAAGCACCTGCTACACCCACATGACTTGATGCACAAGGCAGTGGGCTGGATGTTACGCGAGATGGGCAAACGCATCAGCATGGATTTATTACGAGAATTTCTCTGTCAACATGTACACGAGATGCCCCGCACTACCCTGCGTTATGCCATTGAAAAGATGGACGAGAAAGAGCGGAAGGAATGGATGAAAATGGATAAAAGGTAGTAAAAGAGTGTATCTCACTTAAAAAAACGGACAATTCTTTTTATCATTCCAAATAAAGCACTACCTTTGCAGTCGCAAAAAACAACAAAAATTGCTGCATCGCCACTTTAGCTCAGTCGGTAGAGCAACGCATTCGTAACGCGTAGGTCGCCAGTTCAAGTCTGGCAAGTGGCTCAAAACTCACATGAAGAAACGCACCATACACATTCTAATTGGCATTTTCATCGCCTTAGTACTGGTGGCTTGTGTCATCGGAGGTGCTTTCTATTATTTCTTCATGGCGCCGCAATTCTACCCCCAGCAAACCGCTTACGTTTATATTGATCGTGACGATACGGCCGACTCGGTGTATGTCAAGGTGCAAGAGGTGGGTAACGTGAAGGATTTTCATGGTTTCAAGTGGATGAGTGAGTATCGTCACTATCCTGAAAGCATCAGCACAGGGCGTTACGAGATACGCAACGGCGAAAGTGTCTATCATGTGTTCAGCCGTATCTGGAGAGGCTATCAGACGCCTTTGAATGTTACCATCAACAGTGCCCGTACCATGAGGAGGTTGGCTGGTCAGGTGGGACGTCAGCTGATGATAGATTCTGTGGAGATTGCCACCTTAATGTATGACTCGACTTTCCAGGCGAAGATGGGTTATACTAAAGAAACGATGCCTGCGCTTTTTATCCCCGACACCTACGAGATGTATTGGGATATCTCGGTAGATGAGTTCTTCGAACGTATGCAGACCGAGCATAAACGCTTCTGGAACAGTAGTCGTCAGGCCAAAGCCAAAGAGATGGGACTGACAGAGAATGAGGTTTCTACCCTCGCCTCTATTGTAGAAGAGGAAACCAACAACAATCCTGAAAAGCCATCGGTGGCTGGTCTGTACTACAACCGCCTGCGCATTGGCATGCCTCTGCAAGCCGACCCTACTATCAAGTTTGCATTGCAGGAGTTTGGCATCCGCCGTATCCTCAACTCCGACTTGAACGTGGAGTCGCCCTACAACACGTACCTTCACAGAGGACTGCCTCCCGGTCCTATTCGTATTCCTTCGGTAATAGGTTTGGATGCCGTACTAAACTATGCACACCATAATTATCTTTATATGTGTGCCAAAGAAGATTTCTCTGGCACACACAACTTTGCCGCTACCTATCGTGAGCATCTGAATAATGCTCAGCGTTACTGGGCAGCTCTTAACAGACGGAGAATCAGCCGATGAAATGGTTTGTATTCTATAAGGGACAGCTGCTATTACAGCAACAAGGCGATGCCTTGCAAGTACCTGAGGGCAATGAGCCTCCAGTGTCTGTGCCTGATGGGCACCAGGTGCATGAGGTGACGATGAATGATGGCATAAAGGTAAAAACTTTTGAGTTGAATGCAGTGAATGAGATAGCAGGTCAAGCCTGCAATGAGGAGCCCAAAGAGCTCCTCCCCTTAGCAAGGGGAGGCGTTTGCGAAGCAAACAGAGGGGTATGTCAATTTAATCTGATTGGTCTGCGTGATTCCTTCAACTATATTCCTCTGAAAGATTATCTCTGCGGAGGTAAGGCTGCACAGATTCTCTATTGGGACAAACACAGTCGTTTTTGCCCCACTTGTGGGGTGCCTACTGTACAGGAAACTCCCATCATGAAGAAGTGCCCACAATGCGGACTGGAAATGTACCCTCCTATTGCTACCGCTATCATCGTATTGATACAGAAAGGTGACGAGATACTATTAGTACACAATCGTGCGTTCAAGCGCGACTACTACGGACTGGTGGCTGGCTTCTTGGAGGCAGGCGAGAGTTTGGAGGAGTGTGTGCACCGTGAGGTAATGGAAGAAACAGGACTTACCATCAAAAACCTGCAATATTTTGGCAGTCAGACATGGCCCTACCCCAGTGGCTTAATGGTGGGATTCACTGCGGAATACGATAGTGGCGTCATCAAGTTGCAGGAAGACGAACTGACGGCTGGTGCCTTCTACAATCGAGAGAACCTCCCGCATATTCCGCAAAAGATGAGTATAGCCCGTAAGCTGATAGACTGGTGGTTGGAACAGGGAAAATGACCACATACCCCTCCACCCCTTCGGGGCACCTCCCCTATCTTAGGGGAGGAGCTTAATTTCCTGCTGCTATTTGCATACAACAAAGGCGAAACCCAAAAACCTATATATAAGGAGCTTTGCACAACAAAGGCGGAGCCAATGGCTCCGCCTTTATTATATATATGGTGTAAGATAACCTTATGCGAAGTTATCAAACATTAAGTTCTGTGCAGGTACACCCAAGTCGTAGAGCAGACCTTCAACAGCCTTTGACATAGGACCAGGACCGCACATGTAGTACTCGATATCCTCTGGAGCCTCGTGGTCTTTCAGATAGTCGTTGTACATCACC
>OMSH01000012.1 GCA_900313715.1 uncultured Prevotellaceae bacterium | reverse complement strand
TGCTTGAAGGTGGTGTGAGCCATTGGGGATGGAGCCAGAATAGTCTGGTGACGGTGAATAAGGACAATAAGACTTTCCGTTATACACCAGAATACTACGTTTTGAAACATGCCAGTCACTATGTATTGCCAGGAGCTAAACTGTTGGATTTGTCAGGCAGCTATGCTGACGCTATGGCTTTTGTCAACACTGATGGTAGTGTGGTTGCTTTGGTGGGCAATCAAACTGATCATGAGCAGGATGTTACATTACAGCTGAACGGGGTGAACCAAACGGTAACATTGGCTCCAAATACTCTGAATACAGTTGTTCTGAAGTAATAATAACACCCCAATATTACCCCTCTACATTGGAGGGGTACGAGGGTGTTGGAGTATGTAGAAGAAATATGAAATGATATACATCAACGATAAAATATACGACTTCGACTTGCAAGTGGCGTTGGCAGAGTTGTCTGGGCAGCGTCGTGAGCAAGCTTTGAAATTTAAACACGAGTTAGGGCAGCGCACTTGTGTTGCTGCCTATCTCTTGCTATGCGAAGGATTACAAAAGGAATACGGCATCATTGAGAAGCCTGTCTTCGAATATGGTGAACACGGTAAGCCGTCCCTCGTTGGTTATCCCCATATTCACTTCAATCTTAGTCATTGCCGTGAGGCGGTTATCTGCATCCTGTCAGATCAGCCTGTAGGTATTGACGTTGAGTCAATTCGTGAGTTCAAGCAGACTTTGGTAGAATACACCATGAACCCAGATGAGGTCCGTCAAATTGAGCAGGCAGAAAGTCCCGAACTGGAATTCATAAAACTCTGGACACAGAAAGAGGCAGTGCTGAAGCTTACTGGCGAGGGCATCAGTCGGGATTTAAAATCTGTGTTATTGAATCCGCCTGCATCGCTCACTACCATTGTCAGTTCAGATATCCGCTACGTTTATAGCTACTGCTTCAATTCGTAGTTAGAAATATTACTCCGAAAATTAGTAGTTACCATTCATATCATCTACCCAACGCTTTTTTAGTAACCAAGCAGCCATTTTGGGACGGCGATCTTGGGTGAAGACACCCTTGAGATTCATACCTCGAACACGCATCAGCGCCTGACTAGTTCGGAAATCAGCAAAAGCCCAGATCATCATGCCCTTTACATATGGTTTGGTATTGGCAATATCCAAGTAGGCGTTAATCATCTTCTGCTGGTACTCTTCTGAGAACATTTCATCTTCATTGGCGTGATGACCAGCTATAGCATCAGCTCCAAATTCGGTCACAACAATAGGTTTATGCAATTCATTATGCAGTTTGTCGAGTTCACCACTGAAATATCGTTCTGCCATTGGGAAATTACCGATATTGGTGTACCAGCCATAATAGCGATTGATGGTAATAAGATCACAACACTCCATCCAGTCGGCAGGACCTCCCATCACTCCTACAAAAGTGGCCAGTCGGGTAGGGTCAAGTTGTTTGGCTTGGCGCACTAAACCACCCAAGAATTCTTTAGCAATGCGGTTTTCTTCTGCTGCTGCATCATTGGTGCCAGCCAGTACGTTGGAACCCAATGTCTTTGGAGAAGGTTCATTTGCCACACACCACATAATTACCGATGGATGGTTTTTGTCTCGGGTAATCATTTCTTGGAGCATCTTGTCGCAAACCTTTCGTCTGCGGTCAATGTCTTTCTGATCATCGTAAAATACGAGGCCTACCGACGGCATCTCGTCGATAATTAATATGCCTTGCTTGTCAGCTTCAGCATACACCGACTCGTCATAAGGATAATGGCTCGTTCTAAAGGCGTTGGCACCCAACCATTTCATCAGTGAGAAATCCTTCACCATTACAGGTTGTGCTACTCCTCTGCCATAGATGGGGAAATCTTCGTGTTTACCGAAACCTCGTATAATGATAGGCTTGCCGTTAAGGAGAATATCGTCGCCCTTTACTTCAATAGTCCTTATACCTGTTTGCAATGTATAACTGTCAATAGGCTTAGCAGCATTGCCCAATTCTACAGTGACATCGTACAAATAAGGAGATTCAGGACTCCACAACTTCACTTGTGGAATGTGAATATCTACCTCTGTCTCATCGCCGTTGAAACGTATAGGTGCAGATACTTGTTTACCATCTTTTTCTGTCACCACTACTCTGCCGCTCGTAGCTTTCCCATGCTTTCTAACTTTGGCATGAATGATGCCTTCTGTATCTTGAAAGTTGGTTGTAAGTGTGATATCTATGAGATGAGCAGATTTTGGCACGCTATAGAGCCATACTGCCCGATGTAACCCGCTATATGGAAAGAAATCGTAGTTGGCATTAGGATAATTTTGGCTGGCCAAAGCACCGCCAGCTACGTTGCCTGGCACTCTGTCTGGAGACAGTTTGTTTTCCACCATTATGGTGATACGATTCTTCTCTCCCCATTTCACTTTATTGGTAATTGCGAAAGCAAAAGGAAGATGTCCGCCCTCATGTTGACCTAACGGCTGACCGTTAATCCATACTTTAGCAAAATATACGGCTGAGCCTATGCGCAAACCAATTTCGCTATCTTTCCAAGTTGAAGGTACAAAAGTCTCTGTCTCATACCAACTACAGCCCAGGTAGTTATGCTGCTGGTCAAGTTGGTCGTTCCAACTCCCAGGGACGGCTATTGACTGAGGTTCAGGTAAGCCATTAAACCATCCATTATTTTCGCCTTCATCTTTTGGATCTAGCTGGAAGTTCCATATACCACTCAAGTCAAGACGGTTGCGTACGGCATTCTGTTGCGGGTAGAGCGCAATAGCAGGGATATATGCTTCATTGAAATCGTCTGCCAAAGAAGGTGTAACGAACAAAAAAGTCAGCATGACAGCCAACAAACTATTTATAAATGTGTTTTTCATAATATTATTTAGAATAAAAATTTCATTACTTATATGCTCCCCAGAACGACATAGTTAATTGTTCATAGTCAATATATCCTTCAAAGTGTCAAAAAAAACTTCTTCCTTTTCATAAGGATGGATTTGGAAATAAGGATCTCCAGTCAACATTGCAGAGAGTTGCGTTTTTGACTTGTTGTAGAAGATATGAATAGGTTTGCCCAGATGCTCAGCATATGCCAACTCGTAGCCCACACCTAGCGACGGACAAGTACATTCGGCTATCACCACATCGCATTCACGTAGCCAGGCAGTATCTCGTTCATATATTAAAGCATCACGACTACGTCCTTGTTCTATGAGGTTCAGTGTTGAACTACCTACATGCTCAGTCAGCACGGTATCAGTGAGTTGCATATACTCAATGATGCGGTGATAAAGAGTTGCATCTACACGCCCTCCACGAATGGATCCTGCAAAATAAACCTTCTTATTCATATGTATGGAATTAATCATTGCTGCGAAGATACTAATTTATTGGAAGAAAATGCCTAACTTTGACACCAAAATCTGTACAAACAGACAATAATCGCTATTGCAAACCATGAGCGAAACCCAGAAAGGATTCATACAGTTGCATCTCAGTGTGTTGTTGGCAGGCTTTACAGGCTTGTTCGGACGTCTTATCACGTTGAATGAGGTAGATATTGTGTGGTACCGTATGCTGTTTACCAGCTGCATCTTGTTGGTGTTTACAGGACTGCCAAAACTTGAGTGGCGCAAGGTATTGCAGCTATGTGGTTGTGGTGCCTTGCTAGGCTTCCACTGGATATTGTTCTATGGTTCCATAAAAGCCTCCAATGTCTCTATTGGTGTTATCTGTTTTTCCACGATAGGCTTCTTCACAGCTTTTATTGAGCCGATGGTTTTCAAACGCAAACTCTCGTGGGTAGAGCTTTTCTTTTCACTCATTACCGTAGCTGGTGTATTGTGCATTTTCTCGTTCGATGCCCGTTACCGCTACGGCATCATGATAGGCATTGTCTCTTCTGCTGTTTGTGCCCTTTATGCCATCTGCAACAAGAAAGCAAGTGTGGGCATACGAAGTAGGGATGTGTTGTTATATCAGATGGCAGGAGGACTTGTCATAGTGAGTCTGATCATACCCATCTATCTGTATTTCTTTCCGAGCAACCAACCTGTGATGGTGATTCCAGAGGGCAACAACCTCTGGTTTATGCTATGTCATGCCCTGTTCTGTACAGTAGGCATGTATCTCTTGCAGATCCAAGCTTTGAAACGGCTCTCTGCCTTTACAGTCAACCTTACTTACAACCTCGAACCTTGCTATACCATCATCTTAGCATTCCTTATTTTTGGTGAAGGACGCGAAATCAACTTTTCATTCTATCTTGGCATTGCCATGATTCTCCTCAGCGTCCTGCTGCAATCTTGGCGCTCTTGGAAATAAAAAAGGGATGCTAAAATAGCACCCCTTTATATTATCTAAAGTAACTTTAGATTTCTACGGTAGCTTGCAAAGGCAGGTTGTCTGATGAACCACCTACATAGATTACAGCCTTTCCACCCTCAACATTCCATGCGTGCTGGAACTCGTTCCAATGACGCAGACGATCCTTAGGAATGCTGATAGTTATCTTAGTAGTTTCACCAGCCTTCACAGCTGTACGCTTGAAGCCTTTCAGTTCATACTTAGGACGTTCTACCTTAGAGTCAGGACGACCGATATATACCTGAGACACTTCTTCAGCCTCCATGTTGCCTTGGTTAGCTAAGTCGAAAGTCACCTCAATGTTCTCGCCCTCTACCTTAGCAGCCAGGTTTGTATATTTGAATGGCACGTATGACAGGCCATAGCCGAAAGCATACATTGGCTTCACGTTCTTGGTAGTGTACCAGCGATAGCCCACGAAGATACCCTCAGAATAGTCGGCATCAGCCTTACGAACTGCGAAGCGGTCGCGGTTAACGAGGTTCACGAATACATCGCCACCGCCCTGTTCCTTCTGAGGATAAACCCCAAGTGCGTAAGCAGGAGAGTCCTCCAACTTTCTCGGGAAAGTGAAAGGCAACTTACCTGAAGGAGCAATCTTGCCAGTCAGCACATCAGCTAAGGCGTTACCACCCTCGGTACCATTGAACCAGCTATATACCAAGCTCTTTGCGATAGGCTCTACCTCACGCA
>OMSH01000164.1 GCA_900313715.1 uncultured Prevotellaceae bacterium | reverse complement strand
GTCTCGCCCCAGGCATAGAAATCACCATACTCCTCTGGCTTGCTAGCCCCGACGTTGCAGCAAGCCCATATCGTGCCGCTGGGCAGACCCAAGTCAATCATATGCGGGTGGTTTATGTCTGGACAGGATTTGAAACCACTACTGGCACTACTATTCTCCAACAACTTTTCTATCTGCTGCTGCACCTCGTTTGTTAATGGTAAGAAGGTGTTCACTCCGTTGTCGGGCCAGTTCCTCAAAATAAGGTCTTGTTGAGTATAAGAGATGACTTCGACTGTTTTAATACTTCCATCCGAGCGCGTTATCCTCATCTTCCCGTCTTGATAGGAATATTGGACCGTTTCATCATAGTCCTTCTGATAGGTGCCGCTCTTGTTAGAAACCTGCTGAAAATGACACGTGCCATTCTGACTGAAAGCCAAGACATCATATACCTCTCCCTTTGAACTAAATAAATGGAGATACCATGATCCAATAATATTTGTTGCCTGACTGCCACCATCAGACCCATCACTTGCATCATCGTCACCACCGCAGGATAAGAATTCGACACATACAAATGTCAAAAGAATGACTGTCATCCAGTTTAGTAGTTTTTGTTTCATCTTGATTACTAATATTACACAAAAAGGCGAATCGTTCAATGCTTATATATGCATAAGCACGAACAGATACGCTTATCTGTAAGTTATACAATAATTGGTAATTATTCTCTCTATGACCTTATAAGCCTGTACTTCATCATCAAGCCGTAGCGTTGCATTCGTTATGTTTCTGTGTCATTGGCAAAATTGTATAAAGGGATAGACTTTCAGTTAACTATATTTCTGAGCGCAAATATACGAAATAATTCCGAATAAACAAATAAAGTCACGAAAAAATTGTAACTTTGCGCAATAAACCTATGGACAGAGCAAAGTTTGAAAGCCAGAAGGCATTTGCGGGCGAGAAGAAGCCCTCGATGCAGCGGCGCTGTGTGGATAATGACTACACAGCACGACGGATGTATATGATAACAATGGTGACAGAAGGACGGAAACCGCTGTTTGGAAAAGTGGTGGGACGAAGCGATGCAGAAGAGACATCGGCAGAGTCGCCTCATATCGAGCTATCACCATTGGGAAAGAGCGTAAAGGAAATATGGGAGTCTATCAGCAGTTATCATCGTGAGGTGAAAGTGGTAGCACTGCAGATGATGCCCGACCATCTGCACGGCATTCTTTTTGTAACGGAAAAGATGGAAAAGCCCATGGGAAAGGTGTTGCTAGGCTTTAAGCAGGCTTGCAACAAGGCATTTAGGGAAGTGATGCCCGTGGAGTTTGTCGCTGTGGCACAGCGACATGCAGAACAGAGCCGCGAGAACGGACTACTGTTTGCAAAGGGCTTTAACGACCAGATATTGCTGAGGGACGGACAGCTGGAGCGATGGCTAAACTACCTTAAAGATAATCCAAGGCGACTGCTGATGAAACGCGAGAACCCTGATTTATTTAGGGTACAGAGGGGACTGACGTTTGCTGGACTAAGCTTTTCGGCTATTGGCAACCGGTTCCTGTTAGAAAGGCCGCTGAAAATACAGGTACAATGCTCAAGAAGCATCAGCGAGGAAGAGCTAAAGGCAAAGATGAATGAATGTCTAAGAGCCGCAAGGCAAGGAGCAGTACTCGTGTCGCCAGCCATCTCGAAGGGAGAGAAGGCCATTATGAGGGAAGCATTCGACGAAGGATTGCCGCTGATCTACCTCCAGGAAAATGGCTTCACAGACCTAGCAAAGCCTGGCGGTTTGCGTATGGATGCATGCGCCAGAGGGCAGTTGTTGATTCTGGCGCCTTGGGAGCATCATAACGAGAAGTTAACCATCAAGAGGGGACAGTGCTTAGAGTTGAACGAAATGGCGAGGATAATTTGCAAATAAAACTATTCCAGCTTCTGATACACACGAACATAATCTATCTCGTAGCGCATGGGGAAGGCGGCATCGTCGATGGTACCACCATTATCACCACCAAGGGCCAGGTTCAGCAGGAGG
>OMSH01000020.1 GCA_900313715.1 uncultured Prevotellaceae bacterium | reverse complement strand
TACCATCGACATCGCCTAAGCGTCCGATGATGTTGTAGTTCAGCGTGACGTTGGTGTAGTAGCTGGATGACGGGTCGTGCACCACCAAATAGTAGGTGTCGTTAGCAGGAACCTGTATTTCTCCCTGTGTCGTGGTATCGTCTCCCTCAGCACTATACACCTCCTGGCCAGTTGTGACTGAGAAGATTTGTATCGTGGCAGGATGGTCGAGATAGAAGCGCAACACGTTGCCTGCCTGCACATTCAGAAAATACCATTGCATGGCGTTGGCAGCACTCAGATTGGCTGGTCCATTGTTGTCGAGGAGTGCCCATGCGGTTTGACTGTCTAGTTCCTTATAGACGCGCTCGTCCACATACTCTCTAACGAGGTCTGTGAAACGTCCACTAACATCGAAGAAACGCATGTGCAGCTCGTTCTTGGCGAAGATGGCCGGCCTAGTGAGGTCGCCACCGATAAAGCCAAAAGCGAATTTCTTGCTGCGGATATCTTTTTCTGCCAACACAAGTTCTGTAACAAGGTTGAAAGGATCCTGCTTGGGGTTGACAGGAACCTCTATGATATCATTCACGCCCGCATCATCATCGTTCAACCAATACCAGAACTCTTTAATGCCATAGCCGCCCACAGGGATCTTCATGAAGAAATGGGTCTCGGCATTGGCTATCACGCCATTGGCGTCGCAGAAAACGGTGGAGATGCGATGGATACCGTCAGTGAGCAAGCTGACATCTACGTCAAACTGGAAGGTGCCGTTGCCCAGGTTACCAGCCACATAGCCAGTGAAGGAGCCGTCGATGGTGTAGTAGCAAGTCAAATTATCAATACCGGCAGTCTTAGGAACCTTAATAAAGGGGTATGCATGAGGAGTACCCACAACGCCACCTCCTTGTCCTACAGGCTGTACGGTGAGGTAGTGGAAACCATCCGAAACTGCTGCTAAATCGAGCATCACGGTCTGGCCAGTAGCCACACTCTCCTGCAACAGATTGCCGTCTACCCAGCAGCGTACTGTGATGCCCTGCTGGGGAACCTTCACGAAATAGCGGGTGATGGGGGCACTGAGCATCTGTTCATTCTCTGTGTTCACCACGTACTGCTCAAAATCGATGTTTTCATCTTTCCACGTATAAATAGTATGATCAACGACTTTCGTGCCAGCACCCTTGACCTGTATATGAATGGCATGCAGAGTCTCACTCAGGCCACTCACATCCGCCTCCACTAGCGACGATGTGCTAGTCACTGCCGTAGAGTGGTCGTTGTCGAACCAGTACTCATACTGCGTTTGTCCTCTTGCTGCGCTATGCAAGCAAAGAGCCATAAGGAAAATTATATACTTTCGCATAAGCTACAGTATTTCAATCTTCAACTTTCAATCTTCAATCTACTGAACTCCCTGTACAGTGACATTGATACTAAGCTTTCCGTTGGCATCCGACTTAGGAGCGACGACACAGTTCGTAATCTGCGGGTTGGAGGGCCTGGGGTCGAAAGGCATGGTGCCTCCATATATACCAATCTGTCTGCCGTCTGTGCCAAGGTAAGTTGAAGCGGCATTGGTAGTCAGTTCGAAGGTCTCATTGTCGCTATAGGTACCGTCAGTGCAGGTCTTGAAGATGGCGCTGTAGTCTGACAGCACCAGGTTTGTACTGTTGGTGATTCCATTAAATAGATTATATCCTTCTTCGTTCAGTCCCACGCAATTGTAAATGGTGTTATTGTTGTCGAATGTACTATTCATACACCCCACGAAGATACAGTTTTTGAATGTACAAGGTGAAAGATAATAGCTTAGAGTTTGTTTTCTAATAACGCAATTGATAAACTCTCCTGGGGAATTCATGGGTTCCCAAATAATGCAGTTCAGGCAGGAGAAAGTGGCATTGTTGGTGTTAAAAGACATCCCATTAGTCACCTTGCAATGAATCATCGTCAGATTTTCAACTTTATAGTTACCACTACTTAATTTCTTAAAACGGCTTTTCAGGAACGTGGCTCCTTTCAAGTTAGCATTAATGGTAGCTTCTCCATTGCAATAAACTCCTTCGATGGTGAGCCTACTTGCTGCTTCTTGAGCCATAGTAATGCTGAAATCACCTTTCAAGATGGTGGGCTCACTCTGAGTGGTGGGGTCAATGGCCATGCCTGCGCCACGAATGGTGATACCCTTGGTAATGGTCACTGTGTTAAACGAGCCGCTGGAGAGGGTGATGATGTCGCCGTCGACGGCTGCTTCGTGGGCAGCACTCAGGGCGGTGGCGCCATAGTAAGTAGTGATGGCGCCTTCGTGGCTCAATGTAGCAAGTAGGCTGCTTTGTGCAAATGTTGCTGTGGTGGCCACTATGGCTGCCACAAGCGAAAGGAGGATTTTCTTCATGTCTTTATGTTTTTTGGTTATTGATTAATGTAAAAGCTTGCGCATATCTGACTGCAAAGTTAGGACTTAATTAGCTAAACAGCAAGCTTTCCGCCCCTGTTTTTGACGAACTACCCCTTATATTTGACGAACTGGGCATCTTTTTCGCCCCCCTCACGCCAAATAAGCAGTTACTCGTTACAGAGCAATCTCCGCAGAGCCGTAGCAGCGATGAGCCTGCTCATCGTAGACCACACAAAACTGACCTGGGGCAACACCATGGATGGGCTTTGATGAGTGCACGATATAGGAGCCTGTTTCTGGCAGGGTTTCCAGTGTGGCTTTGTGCCAGTCGGGGGTGTGACGAATCTTGAAGGTGACATGCGTTGGAGGCAGCACACCGTTCAGGCTGTGGAAGTCGCAAACCTTGAAGTGCTGACTGTAGGCTGTCTGGGGGTCATAGCCGTGGGAGACGTAGATGATGTTTTGCTGGATATCTTTCTTCACCACAAACCAAGGCCCTCCACCCAGGCCTAAACCTTTG
>OMSH01000082.1 GCA_900313715.1 uncultured Prevotellaceae bacterium | reverse complement strand
CACACGATAATCATTTTGTAGAGACAGTCTATATCCCTGATGAAGATCGTGGCACGGTTTGTGTGTCTTCTCAAGTGGGTTGCAAGATGAATTGCAAGTTCTGCATGACTGGCAAGCAGGGTTTCAGTGGGAACCTCACCACTAATCAAATTATTAATCAGATTCAGTCGTTGCCCGAATATGAACATCTTACTAATGTTGTGATGATGGGCATGGGCGAACCGCTGGACAATATAGATGAAGTGATGAAAGCCCTTGAGATTATGACGGCTCCATGGGGCTATGCCTGGAGTCCCAAACGTATCACGTTATCTACGGTAGGCTTGAAGAAAGGCTTGCAGCGTTTTCTGGAAGAAAGCGAATGTCACTTGGCTGTGAGTCTGCATGCCCCTGTACCAGCCTTGCGCCGAGAACTGATGCCCGCGGAGAAAGCCTATTCCATTACGGAGGTGGTGGACTTGTTGCGTAATTATGACTTCAGTCACCAACGCCGATTATCCTTTGAGTATATTGTGTTCAAGGGGGTGAACGATAGTGTGATTTATGCCAAAGAGTTATTAAAGTTGTTACGAGGTTTGGATTGCAGGGTAAACCTGATACGCTTTCATGCCATACCGAATGTGGATTTGGAAGGGGTGGATATGGAGAAGATGATTGAGTTGAGAGATTACCTTACCCAGCATGGCTTGTTTACTACCATCCGTGCCTCACGTGGGGAAGATATCTTTGCGGCTTGTGGTATGTTGTCAACCGCCAAACAGGAGAAGATTAACAAGAATTAATATTAATTATTAGGATAGATAAAATTTCTATTCTCACTTATTCGTAGTTTTGTGGTGATAATACCAAAATATTGAAGGAGAATATGAGAAGAACAGTTTATTTGATGACGATTGTACTGGTAGCCTTGTTGCTGGGCGCCTGTAACCGTGGAGGCAACAAACGCTCTTCACTGAATATTTTTACCCCTACATCCAGTGGTAGGGCGTATGAGCTGTTAGTGGTCTGCGACGATGCCAACTGGGAAGGCGTGGCAGGTCGTGCATTATATGATGTATTGGATACCGATGTGCCGGGCTTGCCTCAATCGGAACGTTCTTTCCGCATCATGAATACCACCCCTTATGGTTATAATGCAACATTGAAGATGCTGCGTAATATCATCAAGATGGACATTGATCCGAGTATCTATACACAGCCGAAGTTCCGCTCAGAGATGAATGTATATGCCAATCCGCAAGCCATCTTGACCATCCAGGGGCCTGATGCAGAGTCGGTGGCTGAATATGTGACCAAAAACGGACAAGCCATCATTGATTTCTTTACCCGTGCCGAGATGAACCGGCAGATACAAGTGCTGGAATACCAACATAGTGACATGATTTACAAGAATGTGAAGGAAATGTTCGACTGTGAAGTATGGGTGTCGGGCGAACTGAAATCGTCCAAACGTGGCGAGGATTTCTTCTGGGCAGGTGCTAATGCAGCATCTGGCGACCAGAACTATGTGATATACTCTTATCCCTATAAAGACCGTCGTACTTTTACCCAGGATTTCTTCGTGCAGAAGCGTGATTCTGTGATGAAGATCAATATTCCTGGCGCAGCTGAGGGTACCTATATGCAGACTGATGCCCGTTTCGTTACTACCCGTGCTTTCATGCTGAAGGGTGAATACGTGTTTGAAGCACGTGGTCTGTGGAGAGTGAAGGGTGACATGATGGGCGGTCCGTTTGTCTCACAGAGTCGTGTGGATACCATCAACCAACGAGTGATTACAGAAGAGATTTTTATCTATGCACCCGAGAAGCTGAAGCGTAACCTCGTGCGTGGGATGGAAGCTTCACTCTATACCATCAAATTGCCAGGCAAGGTGATGGATGATGCACAGATTCCTTTGCAAGATGAATGATTTTACAATTTTTACATAATAGATAACTTTCTATGGAAGGAAAATTTAGAATTGGAATTACACAAGGTGATATCAACGGAGTAGGTTGGGAAGTGGCGTTGAAGTCGTTTGAAAACCCTACGATGTTGGAACTCTGTACACCTGTTATATATGGTTCACCCAAAGTGGCTACTTACCATCGTAAGACAATGGAGATTCAAACACCTTTCACCATTGTCAATTCAGCTGCGGAAGCCGATGATGCAGTTAATATTGTGACTTGTGATGACGATGATCCCAAGGTGGAGTTTGCCAAGACTGATGCTGAGGCAGGCAAGGCTGCATGGAACGCTATGCAGCTGGCTATGGACGAGTATCGTGATGGACTGACCGATGTGCTGGTGATGGCTCCTGTCAATGAATTGGCTTTTAAGCAGGCTAGCATTGATTATCCAGGCTTCTGCAACTTGATGCAAAGTGAGTTAGGTGAAGAGGGTGAGGTGGCTTTATCGATACTGGTTAAGGATGACCTGCGTGTGGCTTTGGCTACAGAAAACGTGCCTATGAAGGATGTGGCATCTTTGTTGACTAAAGAGTTAATCAAAGAGAAGATGGTTGTGTTTAACCAGTCGTTGAAAGTAGATTTTGACATCAGTGCGCCTCGCATCGCTGTGCTTTCTTTGAACCCAGGTTCTGTGTTGAATGATGCAGTCGGACAGGAGGAACAAGAGATTATAAAACCAGTCTTGGAGGAGCTGATAGCAGAGAATGTGATTTGCTATGGTCCTTATTCAGTAGATTCACTTTTAGAAACGAGCAACTATTCACATTTCGATGGTATCTTCGCCATGTATCATGATCAGGGCATGGGATTCTTCAAGGCGCTGAGTATGAACAGTGGTGTGAAGTTTGTTACGGGTATGTCTGCTATCTGTATTACACCTGTTCACGGGGTGGAATATGAATTGGCAGGAAAAGGAGTGGCTGACGAGTCGTCGTTGAGAAATGCAATATATTTAGGAATAGACGTATTGCGCAACAGGCATCGTGAAGAGGATGCTTTGGCTAACCCACTGCGTAAGCAGTACTATGATAAACGTGACGACAGCGAGAAACTGAAACAAATGAAGGAACCCGAGGAAGAGACATTATGACAAAGTCTGAGATACAACAAGTGAAGTTGAGATTTGGCATCATCGGCAACGATGAGAACCTGCTCCATGCCATCGATACCGCTTTGCAAGTGGCACCGACCGATGTGTCTGTGCTTATCACAGGTGAGAGTGGTGTGGGTAAGGAGAGCTTTCCTCAGATCATTCATCAGTTTAGTCGCAGGAAACATGGAAAATACATTGCTGTGAACTGTGGTGCCATCCCAGAAGGTACCATTGACTCAGAACTTTTCGGTCACGAGAAAGGTGCATTTACTGGTGCCATCAGCGACCGTAAGGGCTACTTCAGCGAGGCAGATGGAGGTACCATCTTCTTGGATGAGGTAGGGGAGTTGCCGCTGCCTACGCAGGCAAGACTCTTGCGCGTGTTGGAGAATGGCGAGTTCATCAGAGTAGGCTCTTCAAAAGTGGAGAAAACCAATGTGCGTATTGTGGCTGCCACCAACGTGAATCTTGACAGGGCAATAACCGATGGACGTTTCCGTGAAGATCTTTTCTATCGCCTTAGTACTGTGCCCATCAAGGTACCCCCCTTACGTGAACGTGGTGAAGACGCTGCTTTGCTGTTCCGTAAGTTTGCCGCTGATTTTGCTGAGAAATACCGTATGCCAGCCATCCAGCTGGCAGAGGAAGCTAAACGAGTGTTGGTTAACTATCGTTGGCCTGGTAATGTACGCCAATTGAAGAATGTAACTGAGCAGATATCCATTATAGAGACCGACCGTGAGGTGACAGCTGATATGCTGAGGCGTTATCTGCCACAGCAGGAACAAGGTCAGCGCTTGCCTGCCTTGTTTGGAGCCAAAGATTTCGGACAGGGCTTTGAGGGAGAACGTGAGTTCCTGTACAAGATGCTTTATAACCTCAATAACGAGGTGACTGAATTAAAACAGGTAGTCAAGAAACTGATGGCGGGTGAACAGGTAACGGTAGCAGCTGAAACGCCTCATACACCCTATTATGCGTCAGCTACTTCGTCAACAGATACCGCTATCCCTATCATACAGCATCCTACTGCCGGTGGAAGGCAAGCTGCTTCGTTGCATAATGATGATAATATTCAAGATACCGAGGCCGTGGAAGACGCCGAGGCGATGTCATTGGATGAAGTGGAGAAGGAGATGATCAAGAAAGCTTTGGAGAGAAACCGTGGAAGGCGTCGGGCAGCTGCCAAAGAACTCAATATCTCTGAACGTACGTTATATAGAAAGATTAAGTTGTATGACTTGGAGTAAGAATTTGGTTCATGGGGCATGGATGATGGCTTTAGCTGTCATCATGGTGGCTTGCAAGGTGTCATTAGGCCTGGCACCTATCTCTTCAATTGACTATAGCAAGGTGCATACGATGCAGATCGTGGATTTCCCGAACCATGCTGAATATGTGTATGGTCCGTTGGCCACTACGTTGAACGACCAGATGAAGGACTTGTTTATGCGACAGACACGTTTGTCGCTGGTGAACAATAACGGAGATATTGTGATAGAAGGTGAGATAGTAGGCTATAACCAGTTTAACGAGGCGATAGATGCCAGTGGCTATTCTTCTAAGGTACGCCTGACACTGACGGTAAAAGTGTCATTTACCAACAATACCAATCATGAAGAAGATTTCGAAGATCGTACATTTACTGCGTTTCAGACCTATGATGCCTCTCAGTTGCTGACTGCTGTGCAAGATCAGTTGATAGAAGTGATGGTGAAAGATATTTCCGAACAGATATTTAACTCAACTGTAGCCAACTGGTAAGATGAATGCCAATGATATCATACAATGGATCAAGCAGCCCGAATTGCTGAATACTAGTACCTTGTACGAACTACGCACCATGGTGGCTCGCTATCCCTATTTCCAGACGCTTCGCTTGTTGTATTTGAAGAACCTTTATCTGTTGCATGATGAGACTTTTGGTTCTGAGTTGCGCAAATCAGCTTTGTTCATTGCAGATCGTAGTAAGTTATTTTATCTTATTGAGGGAGATCAATTGACAGTAAAACCAGGCAAAAGCACTCAGCCTTCAGTGATGCAACAGGAAGAGGGACCTTCTGAAAGTCGAACCCTTTCGCTCATAGATTCCTTCTTGGCTGAGATGCCAGGTGAGTTTTCTGCCGATGAAGAATTGACTTTGACACCAGCTACTGAGGAGTATGTACTGACAGAAGATAATATCAGTGCTGATGAGAATGGGGAATCCGAGGTTGAAGAGCTTGACGATAGCTTTTTCACGGAAACCTTGGCTAAAATCTACATCAAACAGCAACGATATAGCAAGGCTTTGGAAATAATTAGAAAATTAAACTTGAAATATCCAAAAAAAAGTATTTACTTTGCAGACCAAATTCGTTTT